>JBJTJJ010000273.1:0-4506 GCA_046095445.1 Sediminibacterium sp. | reverse complement strand
CCACCATGGGAGTTAAATCCACACGGGTAGATAGTTTTTTTCCTTTTTTGACTCCCGGGCCTTTCTTATGTCCACCACCACTGGAGGTATCCATTTCTGCCATAACGGTAGAATTTAGTTTGGTTTGTTAATTGGTTGTCTTTACTCTTCCCGCTTCTCCCCCGCTTGTGCTTTCTTCCACAAATCGGTGCCCGCAGGAACCGCTTCAGGATTTGTGACCATCTGAAATTTCAGGAAATCATTTTTCTTGAAAGCATCTACCACGCTTTTGAAGGCGGGGTATTTGGCCAGATTGTCACCTTTTAGCAACAAGTTGGGTTTTTTGCCTTGATAAGCATCTCTAACGAGTGCCATCCAGGTAACCAGCTCATTATTGGTGGAGTCCTTCACAGGAATCCCTGGCAAATTATTGCCCTTGCGCTGGTCTTCGGGGAGTGCAAGATAATTCGGCAATGCACTGAAAGAAGAACCAAAGAAAGCAGAACGCTTGAATGCTTTAACATCCAGATTCATGCCTTTGGAACTATTCAGGGTATTAGCTATTGTTTCCTTCACGGTCTCATCGTCCATTTCCAGGAATACCTTGCCGTCTTTGTCAATGATCACTTGTACTAAATCCTTAGAAGGCGCCACTTTCGCAGCCACTGATTTAGGAATGGTTACCGCAATGGCCTCAGAGGGCTTGAACTTGGTAGTCAAGATGAAGAAAGACAACAACAGAAAGGCTACATCACACATCGCCGTCATATCTATGTTCGTACTCTTTCGAGGTAATTTGGCTCTGCCCATTGTTATTGATTTTAGGTTGCCCCTTAGTTAAGATTCAGTTTGATTTCATTTTCCACAAATGCCATCCAATTATTTATAATTGGCAGCAAAACTTTGGGTGAGGGTGAAACCAGACTCATCAATACCATAAGTAATACCATCAATACGGGTTGTGAACACATTGTACATGATGATGGCTATGGCTGAAGTACCGATACCCAAGGCTGTATTAAACAAGGCCTCAGAGATACCTTTAGACAACTCACGTGCAGCATCACCACCACCTTCATCACCGAGGGCGGAGAAAGATTTAATCATACCCAATACAGTTCCCAACAGACCCAACAGGGTTGCAACAGAAGCAATAGTAGAAAGAAACACCAGATTTTTTTCCAGCATAGGAAGCTCCAATGAAGTTGCCTCTTCTACTTCCTTCTGAATATTAAGCACCTTTTGCTCTGTCACCAGTTCTGTATTAGTGATCATTTCCTTGTATTTTTTCAAGCCAGCCTTCATCACATTACCAACTGATCCTTTTTGCTTATCGCAGGCAGCAATGGCTTTATCTACATCTTTGTTAGCCAGGTGAAATTGAACCGTGCGAACGAACTCGCCCACATTACCAGTTCCTGCAGCTCTGGAGATAGTCAGGAAACGCTCAATACAGAAGATTACTACTGTAAAGAAGCTTCCAATCAGGATAGGTACAATAATACCACCCTCGTACATCTTACTCAAACCAGTCTTAGGACCCTTGTGCTGTGGCCAGAAACCACCACTGGGATCCGCCTGAGCGAAGTTATCGGGATTACCCAGAAAGAACCGCCATACAACGTATCCAAGAATGATACATACAAGCGGAGCGATCCATGAAATTGCGTTACTGCTTCTTTTGGGTTGTGCAGCAGTTGAACTTTTAGCGGCACCGGCAGTTGGTTTAGTCTCAGCCATGATTCAGTTGTTTTTGTTTTTTAAATTTTTGTTGGTTAAATCCCCACAATTCTACTGAAAAAAAGTTTGAAAAACACAAACTGTTGAACAGAAAAACAGGTAAGGAGCACCAAAATAGGTATTTTATTGCTTGCCCCCAACACCTTCAAGTATTTTCAAAAAAAATAATGAATAATTTTTTTTATGACCCCCTTTTTGTAACTCCCGCCGACCAGGTGTAATATTCACCGAAAAAATACCTCTTATTCCCACCCGTCCAAAGCTGCAAAAATCTGCCTTAACTTAGCCCCCTTCACCTTATCTTTATTTTTTTGAAACCAATTACAATTAAATATCATGAAAAAACAACTGTTAGTTTTTGCGTGTCTCCTGGGAGTTAGTTCCTTTGCCCAGCAAAGAGATTCCCTTCCCGGAGGCGGTGGCGCACGTGTTGCTATGACCATGCCCCCCGGAATGGGCGGTGGAGCCGGAATGCGCCAGGGACCCAGACCCTACAAGGAGATCGTTACAGACAAAGCGGTGACTAAAAAAGGACTTTTCACCGTGCACAAAGTAGATGACAAATATTACTTTGAAGTGCACGACACATTGATGGGCCGCGAGATTTTGGCTGTGACCCGCTTCATCCGCATCGCAGGAGGTGGCGGAAAATATGGCGGTGAAGAAGTTAATACCCAAAGTATCAAATTGGAAAAAGGACCCAGCAACAACATCTTCCTGAGAGTGGTTACCCTCATCAGTACGGCTGATTCTACCAGCACTATTTCTCGTGCCGTAAGTAACTCGAATCTGGATCCAATCGGTTATTCATTTCCGATAGCCGCAGTTAGTAAAGATTCAACAGGTGTTGTAATAGATGTAAGCGACTTCTTCAAGGGTGATAATCAGATTGTGAGTTTAGACCCGAACGACAAGCGTCAGTTCAACCTGACGGCGCTTTTACCTGATCGTTCCTATATCCAGTCCATTTCTACCTTCCCTATCAATACGGAAATTAAAACCGTGAAAACCTTTGGTGCCTCTTCTGGAGGCGGGTTCCCCGGTGTTATGATTCCGGGTGGCGGTGGTGCCAGCCTGCCGGCTGCTATGCGCGCAGGTGTGGTAACCATAGAATTGAATACCTCTATGCTGCTCTTGCCAAAAGTGCCAATGAATCGTCGTCTTTTCGATAGCCGTGTTGGCTATTTTGCCGACCGCTTTGTGGTGTACAGCGACAAACAGCAGGCTGTAGAAAACCAAACTTTCGCTGTTCGCTGGAAACTCGAACCAAAGCCGGAAGACATGGAAAAATACAAGCGTGGTGAACTGGTAGAACCCGCTAAACAAATCATTTATTACATCGATCCGGCTACTCCTAAGCAATGGGTGAAGCCCCTGATTGATGGTATCAACGACTGGCAGGTGGCTTTTGAAAAAGCCGGCTTCAAAAATGCTATCGTTGGTAAAGAGTGGCCGGTTAATGACCCAACCATGAGTTTGGAAGATGCCCGCTTCTCTGTTATCCGTTACTTCGCATCTGACATTGAAAATGCTTATGGTCCTCAGGTACACGATCCGCGCAGCGGAGAAATCCTTGAAAGCCATATCGGCTGGTACCACAACGTAATGAAATTATTACATGACTGGTACATGGTACAAACGGCTGCTGTTGATCCCAAAGCACGTCAAATGAAATTTGATGATGCATTGATGGGGCAATTGATTCGATTTGTTTCCTCTCATGAAGTAGGACATACCCTCGGGTTGCGCCACAACATGGGAAGCAGCAGCAAAACCCCGGTTGAAAACCTCCGCAACAAAGCATGGGTGGAAGCCAATGGTCATACCGCCTCTATCATGGATTACGCCCGTTTCAACTATGTAGCTCAGCCTGAGGACAACATCAGCCAAATTGGTTTATTCCCCCGCATCGGAGATTACGACAAATGGGCGATTGAATGGGGCTACCGTTATACCGGAGAATCTGATGTTGAAAAAGATACAAAAATCAATAACAAATGGATTGTTGAGCGCCTGGCAGCTAACCCACGTATTTGGTTTGGTGGTGAGGGTGGAAACCAGGATCCCAGAGCACAAACTGAAGATCTCGGTGACAATAGTATGAAGGCAAGCGAGTATGGTATCAAAAACCTGAAGCGCATTCTTGCCGCCCTTCCTGAATGGACCAAAGAGGAAGCCAATCGTTATGAAAATCTTTCCGACATGTACGGTCAGGTGGTAGGTCAATTCAGCCGCTATATGGGACATGTAACTAAAAACATTGGTGGTGTTCAGGAAACATTCAAGTCTGTTGAACAAGCAGGTGATGTGTATGAACCAACTCCGAAAGCAACCCAAAAAGAAGCAGTTGCTTTCCTCAACAAACAATTGTTCCAAACACCCGAATGGTTGCTGGACAAAAATGTGCTGAATAAGATTACTTCCCCCACTTCACTGGAGCGTGTACAGAGCATTCAAACCTCTGTTCTGAACAGTGTACTGGATGCACAACGTTTATTCCGTCTGGTAGCTGCTAACAACCGCTTTGGTGGCTCTTACTATCGCGTTGATGAACTGATGGAAGACGTGAGAAAGGGGGTTTGGTCTGAATTGGCCGCCGGTCAGACAATTGACAGCTACCGCAGAAACCTTCAAAAAGCGCACGTAGAAAAACTGATCGACCTGATAACCCCCGCAACCGGAGGTCCTACTATCGTTCAGATTGGCGGTGGTCGTGGTGGATTCTCACTTCCCGTTAATACCCGCAATACCGATGTTAACTCGGCTGCCCGCGGTGAACTGAGAAAC
>JBJTJJ010000272.1:0-5115 GCA_046095445.1 Sediminibacterium sp. | reverse complement strand
TGATGGTAGAGTCTGCGGGACTTTTTGCTGCGCAGGAAATGTTTCCCTATTTCAAATCGATGGATGAAACCCCAGCACAATATGATGGGAAAGGGAAAGTAATTACGCATCCGCAATTGAAAAAAATATTTACCGTTGCTGCCGAACAAGGCTGGATTGGAGGTAACGCATCTTTTGAATTGGGCGGTATGCAATTGCCGGAGATGCTATTCAGCACAGGGCATCTCCTATTTCAGGCAGCTAATAATGCAGTGCAGGGTTATATTGGTTTATCAGGGGGTGCTGCCGGACTCATCACCAGCTTTGGTAATGAGGAGCAAATCAAAACCTATGTACCCCATATATTCGGCGGCAAATGGCAAGGCACGATGGCACTCACAGAACCACAAGCAGGTAGTTCATTGAGTGATATCACTACCACTGCCTATCCTTCCGCTGATGGCCACTATCTTATCAAAGGACAAAAGATTTTCATTTCCGGCGGTCAGCATGGTGCAGCAGAAAATTTTGTTCACTTAACCCTCGCCAGAATCAAGGATGCACCTCCCGGTACTAAGGGCATTTCGCTTTTCATCATACCTGCTCTCCGTCGAACACCAGATGGCTCACTCGAAGACAACGATGTTTATTGTGCAGGTGACTTTCAAAAAATGGGACAAAGAGGGTATGCTACAACGCATCTGGTTTTTGGAGATCATGATAATTGTCGTGGATACCTGGTTGGAGAAGCCAATAAAGGACTGGCCTATATGTTCCAGATGATGAATGGAGCGCGCATCAGTGTGGGCATGTGTGCAGCAGGAGTTGCAATGGCTGCTATGCAATACAGTTTGAGCTACGCCCAACAAAGACCCCAGGGAAGACACGTACAGGAAAAAGATCCTCTGCAACCACCGGTGCTCATCATCAACCATGCTGATGTTCAACGCATGCTGCTGACCCAACAGGCCATTGTAGGCGGCTCAATCTCATTGGGTATGGAATGTACCAAATTGTATGATTTATGTGAAGTGACTTCGGGAGAAGAAAAAGAGAAACATTTTCTTTTACTCGAAATTCTTACGCCTATCATGAAAACTTATGCCTCTGAGCAAGGAATTCGTTCGGTATCGAATGCACTTCAAATTTTAGGTGGATATGGCTTTACGACCGACTTCCCTATACAACAACTTTACAGAGACATTCGTATCATGTCACTCTATGAAGGTACAACTGGCATTCAATCGCTTGACCTTCTCGGAAGAAAGGTAACCATGAATCAGGGGAAGGCATTGCAGGTTTTACAAACTGCTATTCAGGAAACACTTCAGGAAGCCCATCAATTTCCGGCACTGAGCGACTGCAGCCAGCAACTGATCAATGAACTGGAAAGAATGAAAAGGGTACTGCTCTATCTGCAACCCAGACTGATGGCCGGCAAAGCCGGGGAATTCCTGGCAGATGCTTCAGTTTTTATGGAACTGGCGAGTTATATCGTGATTGGCTGGCAATGGCTGAAGATGGGCGTAACAGCAAGTCGTCAGTTGGCAGCAACCAGCTCAATTTCTGAAAGTTCCCGCGATCGGCTAAAGTTTATCTTACATACAATGGAATTTTATTTCCGCTATGAACTGAGCCATACGGCAGCATTTGAAAGTACCATTTGTCGTCCGGAAAAGTTGACCCAGCTTTCGGAAAACGACTGGAAACAAGCTACTTCGGCATAATATCCACATCTAACTTGAGTTATCTTTCCGGCACAAAGGAATAACTATCTTTAGCCCTTTAATATACGTTTATCATGCTAAAAGTGGGTGTTTTTGGGGTAGGTCATCTGGGTAAGTTCCACCTAAATAACTGGAAGGAAATTGAAGGTGTTAAACTGGTTGGGTTTTTTGACCCGCACAATGAAACTGCCAAACAAGTTTCAGAACAATATGGTCTTAAGCGATTCACGGATGCTGATAAATTAATTGATGCCTGTGATATCATAGATGTCATCACCCCTACCGATCGCCATTTCGAAGTTTGCATGGCTGCAGTTAGAAAAGGTAAACATGTTTTTGTGGAAAAGCCGATGGCTGCCTCAGTGAAAGAGGGAAGGGATCTGGTAAAAATGGTACGGGAAGCCAATGTTAAATTACAGGTAGGTCATATTGAAAGATTCAATCCGGCATTTCTGGCAATACAAAAAATGTCACTCAACCCGATGTTCATAGAGGTGCATAGATTGGCACAGTTCAATCCGAGAGGCACTGAAGTGAGTGTGATCATGGACCTTATGATTCATGACATAGATATTATTCTGAGTCTGGTGAAGAGCGATGTGAAGAATATTTTTGCCAGCGGTGTATCAGTTATTACAGACACACCGGATATCGCCAACGTGCGTATTGAATTCAACAATGGCTGTGTTGCTAACCTGACCAGCAGCCGCATCAGCATGAAAAAAATGCGCAAGATGCGCCTGTTTCAAAAAGACGCTTACATCGGAGTAGACTTTTTAGAGAAGAAAACGGAAATCATCAAACTCAAACAACCGGAAGATCAACAGGTATTTTCTTTCGACATAGAAACCCGCCAGGGTAAAAAAACCATTGCCATTGCTACTCCTTCCATTGAATCAACCAATGCAATGAAAGATGAACTAGTCTCCTTTGTCAATGCTATCCGGAACCAACAACCGGTGCAGGTTAGTGAAATAGACGGATTAATGGCGATGGAAGTCGGACATCAAATCATGGAAAAAATCAACCTCACTACTTCGCTCATTTAATTGAATGGATGCCAAGAAAAACAGCTATGCCTATGTGGTCAGCGATTGCCTCAGCATAGTTCTTGCTATTGTATCCATCTATCTTCTACGGCAATGGCTCAATTTGCCGATCCTTCGTCCTAATCTGGCATTTTTCTACATGATCAGCTGGCTCATCTGGTTTGCCTTTACCGGCGCTTATTATCAACCCCTGGCAGAACGATCAAGATTGAATGAGTGGAGCATAACGATCATCAATACATTGGCTGCCTGTGGTCTTTTGCATCTATTTTTCCCCGACTGGTTTCCCACCTGGAGCAATTGGTGCGTATTTTGGCTGATACATCTTTTCTGGGTGCTAATCGGTAGAAGTTGGATTCTATGGATGATAAAGCGCTCACTGACTTCGGGCAAAATATCTTTTACTACACTCATCGTTGGGCAAGGCCCAACGGCGCAGAAACTGGTAGAGGACCTGCAAAAAAATTATACCTATTTGGGTTATCAGTCCATAGGTTATCTGTCAACTGATGATACAGTATCATCTAGAGAATCTCTTCCAATACCCCAATTAGGCAAACTGGAAGATATAGAACAGGTCATGGATCAATTCGGTATTGAAAAAGTAATTCTTGCCCCGGAAAAAAGGGATGTTCACTTCATTGAATCTTTGGTCAAAAAAATCGCCGGCAGAGAAGCCGATATAAAACTAGCTCCGCGGCTTTTGGATATTATCACCGGTGCAGTTAAAACCAATAACGTATTGGGGGCACCACTCATCGATGTACAAAGCAACCCACTCTCCGGAACAGAAAGACACATCAAAAGAACCATTGACCTCATCACTGCCATTGCTGCATTGGTAGTGTTAAGTCCTTTACTACTTTATATTGCCATTCGCACATCCCTTTCTTCACCGGGCCCTGTTATATATCGACAAACCAGAATTGGCTATCAGGGAAAACCATTCACCATTTTGAAATTTCGCAGCATGGTAGAAGAAGCAGAATCAAATGGTCCGGCTCTTTCACATGATAACGATCCACGTATCACCCCCTGGGGAAAGACCATTCGCAAATGGCGCCTGGATGAATTACCCCAATTATGGAATATCATCAAGGGTGAAATGAGTTGGGTAGGACCAAGACCGGAAAGAAAAGTGTATGCCGATCAGCTGCAACAATTAACTCCCTATTATCATTACCTCCTGCGGGTTAAACCCGGACTCACTTCCTGGGGAATGGTGCAGTTCGGATATGCGTCCAGTATAGATGATATGCTGGAAAGGATGAAATACGATTTGATCTATATTGAGAATGCCTCCCTGCTACTTGATTTCAAAATCATGATGCACACCCTGCAGATTATTTTGGCAGGAAAAGGAAAATAAGCAATATGGCCACCGATATACAATTGCTTTCGGCACACCAAATAAACAAGAATAAATGGAATAGGTGTATAGCGAATGCTGAGAACGGACTTATCTATGCAGATACCCATTTTCTGGACACATTAGCAGACAATTGGTCGGGAATGGTAATAGGTGATTATGCAGCAGTGTTGCCATTACCCTGGAGAAAAAAATGGGGCATCAGGTATCTGTATGTGCCCCCATTCATACAACAGTTGGGCTTGATGGGAACTTTTCACCAACAACACGCAGAGAACGTCACCAAACTACTACAACAACATTTTATGTATGGTGACCTTCACTTCAATTATTCCAACGCAGTTGTTACCTCTTGTTTTTCGGAAGTAAAAAAAAGAAGAAACCGGATTACCCATCTTCTGCCAACCTATGCTGAACTCAGCCAATCTTTTTCGGGTGATGCACGGAGAAATCTCCAGGAAGCTGACTGCCACTCTTTGTATTATCAGGAGGGAAGAGAAGAGGAAGCCATACAACTGTTTTTAGAACAAATGAAGTATAATGGTGCCCCTTCTGGAATTGATATGAAAAGATTCAGCCGGCTTTGTCAGGTACTTTCTTCCGCCCAGCAAATGATCTGTAGATCTGTAGTAGATAACAACCATCAGTTGCTGGCATCCATGGTAGGATTTACAGATGGAAAAAGAATCTATAACCTGCTCAATCTGACAACACCGGAAGGAAGAAAAAAAAGTGCCAACTACTTTTTATTTGACCAATTGCTGCGGGACTGGGCTGGCCATCCACTTTGGCTGGACTGGGAGGGATCTGAACTACCGGGTGTTCAGTCATTCTACCTGCACTGGGGTGGTGAATGGGAATACTATTATCATGTTCATCTGAATCGCCTTCCATTGCCACTGAGATGGCTAAAGCGTTGACCGGTACTGTAAAACAGCGGCAGCAATAAGAATCTCGACCGGCCGGGTTATTTTGATGTTATCATGGGCTC
>JBJTJJ010000271.1:0-4169 GCA_046095445.1 Sediminibacterium sp. | reverse complement strand
GTATTTTACTGGGCATTGTATTGATTAGTATCTCTGTTATTTCTTCCCGCGTAGCTACCAATTATGCCCAGTACACGTACAATGATTCCAATGCAACAAGCGGTGGATATGGAACTGTGGAAAAAAGATTGGAGGACATCATCAATACCGAGCAGGGAAGTACACAAGCCCGTTTTATTTTGTGGAAGGCGGCCTTGGAGCATGCCCGCAAGCATCCTGTCACAGGAAGTGGCTTTGGTAACTGGAAACTGGCCTCTATCCCTTATTCGAGAGAACACAACGACGGACTGATCGTGCCGATACATGCCCACAATGATTTTCTTGAATACTTCGCCGAGCTCGGATTGGCAGGGGGATTACTCTATGCATCCCTCTTTCTGTTTTTTATTTACTATGGTACCAGAGCTTTTTTCCAATTGAAAGATCCTTTGGTGGCTGTTTTTAGTTTCTTCTCACTGGTGGCAGTGGTCGCATTTGCAACTGATAGTGCCCTCAACTTTCCCAAAGAAGAACCCATGAACCAGATGCTGCTGGCAGTCGCAGGAATGGGCGTTTTGCTGAGTTATACTTTGTTGCCGTTCAAGGAAACAGCCGGTGAATCGGGAGAGAAAAAAACCACCGGTGGTATATCACTCATCTATTCCTTTTTAACCGCCGTCATGTTGTTGCCCATCATCTATATTGGATTTTTAATCTGGCGTTCCTCCATTGCACAAAATCTTTATGTTCAGGAACTCAATGCAGTAACCCTCACCGCACCGGTTGATCAGGTAGTGAATGCTTTTCCTTCAATGCCCAACCTGGTTTCAAACACAGTACAACCCATCGAAGGCATGTTGGGTATGTATCTCTGGCGCAACAAACGGGAATTGGAAGCAGAAATGTACCTGCGCCGTGGCGCAAAAGCCAATCCCTACATGATGTATGTAGAAAATATTCGGGCCAATATGTATTATGAGAAACAGAATTGGGACAGTGCCGCTTATTTTGCCCGCCTTTGCTTTTTTGAAAGACCACGCAACCAAACGTATTACCAGACCTACATGGCATGTGTTGCCAGAACCTATGATACCACAGGGTTACAGAAGGGATTTGCCTTGTACAGGAAGTATCATCCCCAGGATGCATTTACCTGGACCCAATACCTTAGCAATATGCTGAATGCAAGTCAGGGTGCCAATGCACAACTCAAATCAAAAGCAGACAGTGCGTTGGCCATGTTCCCGCAAGATGAGGAAATCAAAAAGCGTTATCTGGAAATCAGCAATGCATTTGCCAGACGATGATGATCAGGCATTCCGGTTGATGCAGTTCAGGTCTTCAAAAGCAGTCTCCAGTCTTTTGCTGAAAGATTCCTCTGCTTTGCGTAACCAAACACGCGGATCATAAAACTTCTTGTTGGGCTTGTCAGCTCCTTCCGGATTCCCCAACTGACCTTGCAGATAGGCCTCGTTCTTTTGGTAGAAATGACGAACTCCATCCCAGAAAGCCCACTGAAGATCGGTATCAATGTTCATCTTGATAGCTCCATATCCAATGGCTTCGCGAATCTGGTGCTGCGGTGAACCACTACCACCGTGAAAAACAAAATAGACGGGCTTCTCACCGGTACCGAATTCTTTATGAATGTATTGCTGACTGTTGTGCAAGATCACCGGACGCAATTCAACATTGCCGGGAGAATACACACCATGTACATTGCCGAATGCAGCAGCTACCGTAAAGAGATTTCCAATTGCACTCAATTCCCGATAGGCATAAGCCACATGTTGGGGCTGGGTATATAATTTATCGTTTTCTACCCCACTGTTATCAACGCCATCTTCTTCACCTCCGGTTACACCTAATTCAATTTCAATACTCATGCCCAGGGGCGCCATGCGGCGGAAGAAAGCCGCTGATGTTTCAATGTTTTCTTCGAGTGGCTCTTCCGATAAATCCAGCATGTGAGAGCTGAACAGTGGGCGTTTCTTTTCTTTAAAAAATTGTTCACCTTCATCAAGTAATCCACTGATCCAAGGCAACCATTTTTTGGCAGCATGATCAGTGTGTGCTACAACAGGTACGCCATAGTATTTAGCCAATTGATGAATATGTGTAGCTCCTGCAACGGCTCCGGATATATTGGCTTGTAACTGATCGTTGGGCATTCCCTTTCCCGCCATGAACTGTGCACCACCATTGGAAAACTGTATGATCACCGGCGAATTTACTTTCGCTGCAGTCTCTAACACAGCATTGATCGTATTGCTGCCAGTGGTATTGATGGCAGGCAAAGCAAACTGATTATTCTTGGCATCCTCATATAAAGCGGCTAGCTCTTCACCGAATAAAACGCCGGCACTGTATTTTCCCATAATTGTTGATTTAAATGCAATGATTTGAGCAGCAATTTACTTCATTGATAACAAACGGATGTTAGCATTGCTGCTACTACTTATTGAGCAAGGGTTTGAATCACATCATACTTGGTAACAATGTGAAATTCACCCTTCTCATCTTTGGCCAGCACTGCACCATTCTCCTTGTTGATTAATTGACCGAGTTTCTCCACCGGTGTTTCAAAAGGAACAACAGGGTAGGGTGATTCTGCCACGGCAGCCAGAGTTTCATGTCGGATATCGGGGTTGCTGAAAACTTTTTGAAAGAGTCCGTTCTCGCTTACAGCACCGCATATATTTCCTTCCTTGGTTAAAGGTATTTGCTCGATGTTGTATTTTTTCATCATCTCAACGGCATTCGCAACTGTGTCATGTACATCCAGTGTAAGTAAAGCCTTCCCCCTGCGTCCGTTGACAATGTCTTTGAAAGTTTTTACTTCCAGAAAACCACGTTCCATCATCCATTGGTCGTTGTAAATTTTACCGATGTAGCGGGTTCCGTGATCATGGAAAATACAAACAACGAGATCATCTTTTTTCAGTCTGTCCTTCAACTGCATTAGTCCTTGCAGACAGCTTCCGGCACTATAGCCGCGGAACAATCCCTCTTCCCGCGCTATGCGCCGGGCCATCACAGCCCCATCTTTATCTGTCACTTGTTCAAAGTGATCGATGAAACGCATGTCGTAGTTGCCCGGAACAAAATCTTCCCCAAAACCCTCTGAAATGTAAGGGTGCACTTCGTTCATATCGATTTCACCGGTCTTGTAGTATTTGGTGAGCAATGAACCATAAACATCAATGGCCCAAATCTGAATGTTCGGATTTTTTTCCTTGAGGTACATGGCAGTACCGGTGATGGTTCCTCCGGTGCCGGCAGTACAAACCAGGTGGGTGATTTTTCCTTCTGTCTGTTCCCAGATTTCCGGACCCGTACTCTCATAATGTGCCTGTCGGTTGGCAAGATTATCGTACTGGTTCATGTACATCGAGTTCGGAATTTCCTGCGAAAGTCTTTTGGCTACACTGTAATAGCTGCGCGGATCCTGGGGTAAAACGTTGGTGGGACAAACAATCACTTCGGCACCCAGGGCTTTGAGGATGTCTACTTTTTCTTTCGATTGTTTGTCGGTGGTAACAAAAATGCAGTGATATCCCTTCACACAGGCCGCCAGGGCTAGTCCCATACCTGTATTTCCACTGGTGCCTTCAATGATGGTGCCACCGGGTTTCAATTTTCCCTCCTGTTCAGCGACTTCCACCATCTTTAAAGCCATTCTGTCTTTGATGGAATTTCCCGGATTAAAATAATCAACCTTGGCGAGCAGGGTACAGGGTACTTCCCGACTGATTTTATTCAAACGAATCAGGGGGGTATTACCGATGGTCTCGAGCACATTGTTTAACCACATAAACTAACACTTGTTTGTACAAAGTTAGTTCTTTGGTTTGGGAACAAAAAGGTAAAAGAGGAATCAGGAAAGCAATTCCTGGGAGATCTTGCCACAGATATCGCGCTCTACCATTTTGCAAGCGAGACGGAGCATATTGTGGAAGGCGCGGGCATGACTGATACCATGACCGATGATAACGGGCTTGGCAACTCCGAGAACAGGTGTGCCGCCGTAGTTTTCGTAATGGAAGCGCTGGAAATAGTCGTCTTGGATACCACGTTGGATGGTGAGGTCATAAACTGACTCAGCCATTTTCAGAAGGATATTGCCGGTGAAACCATCGCAGACAATTACGTCTGCCTTGTCATTGAAAAGATCTCTGCCTTCGATATTG
>JBJTJJ010000270.1:0-1737 GCA_046095445.1 Sediminibacterium sp. | reverse complement strand
AGAAAAACGGTCATGCCGGTTGAATAATTTAACGACCGACTGCAGCATCTTTTTGTATGTTAGAGGTACCATTCTTCCAGACTCTTGGGAAAAATTGTGATCATACCTACTAACAATGAACGGGAAAATATCCTGTCCATTACCGAAGCAGTGTTTTCATTGCAGCAGGGGTATCATGTATTGGTGATAGATGATAATTCTCCCGATTGCACGGCTGCCCTGGTGGAAGAACAAATGACAAAATATACCGGACAACTTTTTCTGATACGCAGAAGTGGAAAGCTTGGTCTTGGAACAGCATACATCGAAGGTTTTCGATGGTCACTGGAACGGGGCTATCAGTTCATTATGGAAATGGATGCCGATTTTTCGCATAATCCGGCAGACCTGGAACGATTATATGAAGTGTGTAAGTCCGGTCAGGCAGACGTTACTATTGGTAGCAGATATGTTCCGGGTGGAAAAACAGAAAACTGGCCCTTAGACAGACATATTTATTCTAAAGGAGGGGCACTTTATACCCGCATAATCACCTGGCTGCCCGTCAATGACCCTACCGCAGGTTTTGTTTGCTATAGCAGGAAAGTATTGGAAACTATGAATCTCGACCAGATAAGATTTGTCGGCTATGCTTTTCAGATTGAAATGAAACTAGCTGCCTGGAAATTGGGTTTCAGATTAAAAGAAATTCCTATCACCTTCGTAGATCGAAAAGTGGGAACCAGCAAAATGTCTAAAGGTATTATCCGGGAAGGTGTGTTGGGAGTTCTGGAAATGCAATGGAGAAGTTTATTCGGTCATTATAATAAGAATGTAAGGAGAAAATAATACTATCCCGACATCCATCATTCATTTGATTAAGTCACTAACCCTGCCATGAAAAAAGCGCTTGTGCAATTACATATTGCAGTCTGGCTGGCGGGGTTCACCGGGATATTAGGAGCGTTGATCTCACTGAATGAAGTTTGGTTGGTCTGGTACAGGATAGCGATCACGGTACTTACCTTATTTTTATTTCGTCTTTGGAGTCCTTCACTCCAAGCAATTTCCCCAAAACATCGTAACAAACTGCTTGGTATCGGTGCAATTGTAGGACTGCATTGGGTTTTCTTTTATGGAAGCATCAAACTATCCAATGTGTCTGTAGGATTGGTTTGCTTCGCATCAGTCGGCTTATTTACCTCCATCACTGAGCCAATCTTCAATCGAACACGCTTCTCGATAGAAGAATTCCTTTTAGGTTTACTCAGTCTGATTGGGATCTACATCATTTTTCATTTTGATACCAGGTATAGAACAGGTATCATTCTGGGCACTATTTCCTCGATTTTATCTGCTATCTTTTCTGCTTTGAATAAAAAATATGTTGAAGTAACTCCGCGAAGAGATATGCTCTATTTTGAAATGGTCGGTGGATTAGCCGGGGTAAGTTTATTACTACCGCTTTATTATCAATTCTTCCCCTCAACACAACATTTACCATCTCTTGCCGACTGGGGCTGGTTGCTCATTCTAAGCTGGGCTTGTACCATTCTCGCTTTTGAATGTATGTTGAGAAGTCTTCGGCATATTTCTGCCTTCACACAGGCACTAACTTTGAACCTGGAACCAGTGTATGGAATAATCATGGCATTTATTTTTTTTCATGAAAACCAGGTTGTACAACCTAGTTTCTATACCGGATGTGCACTAATTATCCTATCTGTTTGCTTACAGATGTTCCGTATTTACCAGAAA
>JBJTJJ010000269.1:0-4674 GCA_046095445.1 Sediminibacterium sp. | reverse complement strand
GCATACAGCAGCATAAAAATGTCAGTTGCTTTTTCATGGGATTGCGTTTATTGTTTCCACTGAGCAGGATTTTGTCTCCATTCTTCCAGGGTCGCCTGCAGGTCGGGACTCACCACACCCGTTTCAACAGCTCTTTCAATTAATGTGCCATACTCAGTTAAGGCCCTGAGCGGCACTCCTGCCTTGGCAAATGCCTCTTCCGCTTGCGGAAAACCATAACTGAAAATACATACCATTCCCACCACATCTAATCCGGCAGCTTTCATCACTTCCACCACCTGTAAGCTGCTCTTGCCGGTAGATACCAGGTCTTCCACCACCACCACCGGTTGACCTGGTGTAAAATACCCTTCTATCTGATTCCCCATACCATGCTCCTTGGGTTTAGGACGCACATAAATAAAGGGTAATTTCAGTTGGTCAGCAGCCATGGCCCCCCAGGGAATGCCCGCAGTTGCCACACCCGCCAGCAATTGTGCCGCAGGAAAATGTTCAAACACCACATTGCACATTTCGCTTTTGATAAAATCGCGTACATAGGGAAAAGATAGAATCCTGCGGTTATCGCAGTAAATCGGACTTTTCCAGCCACTGGCCCAGGTGTAAGGTTGATCAGGTCGCAATTGAACTGCGGCTACCTGTAATAATTTTTCTGCTACAGCTTTTTGGTGCGTCATGGTGCAAAAGTAAGCGCATTTGAGAGGTGGGCTATGCCAAATGCGTAACTTTGTATGCACATTTCAGGTATGAATAATCAACAATCGATAGAAGCCGCCGGAGGAATTATTTTGAATGAACGGGGAGAACTGCTCATGATTTTCCGCAGAGAAAAATGGGACTTACCCAAGGGTAAAATTGATGCAGGTGAGACTGCACAAAGAGCAGCTGTTCGTGAGGTGGCTGAAGAAACGGGAATCATGCATATCAAAGTAATCAGACTTGTTGGAACCACGGAGCATGAGTACCTGGACCCCTATACCAACCTGCATACCCACAAGACCACACATTGGTTCGAAATGTTTTCTGAATCTTATCTGCCTATGATTCCTCAGTTATCAGAGGGCATTACTTTCATTCGTTGGGTGACCATGAAAGAACTACCCTATCTGCTCACAGGAAGTTACGATACGATCCGCGACATCATTATAAGGGCTGGATTGCTGCCAGCTTCGGAAGCAACTTCTTCCGACAATTAATTCATGGATTTAACTGACCGGGCAACAACATCCGGAAGGAACGGAGTAGCATCACCTCCATTGCGAATAATATCTCGCACAATGGTGGAAGCAACCGATGTGTATTTAGGTTCGCCCGTCAAAAAGATGGTCTCAATGTTATAATCGAGCGTACGATTGGCGTCAGCAATGGTTTTCTCGTATTCAAAATCGCTCACATACCGTATACCTCTCAGAATGAAACGGGCGCCGATCATCTGACAATAGTGAATGGTCAATCCCTCATACACCACACTTTCTACCCGGGGCTCGTTGGCATAGATCTCTTTCACCCACTCCATCCTTTGTTCTGCAGTGAACATGGGACTTTTAGATGCGTTGATACCAATGCCTACATAAATTTTATCGAAGAGGGGAAGTGCCCGGTTGATGATGTCCACATGACCTAAGGTAACTGGGTCGAAGGTTCCCGGGAACAAGCAGATTCTGGACATGACCAGGTGGGTTGGTTGGCAGTACGAAATAAAGCAATTTTCAGCAGACCTATTAAAAAAATCACGCCTCGGAATCTCTTCCTGCCAGTAAATAGAGGGCAGCCATGCGCACAGCAACACCATTTTCAACCTGTTGCAGAATAATAGAATGTGGACCGTCTGCAATATCACTGTCCAGTTCAACTCCTCTATTGATCGGTCCCGGGTGCATGATCACAATTTCTTTGTCCAGTTTGCGCAACACTTCCTGGCGGATGCCGTAAAAAAGGTTGTATTCACGCAGCGAAGAAAACAGGGGTTGATTTTGTCTTTCCAGTTGTATGCGCAATACATTGGCAACATCACACCAGCGCAGGGCTTTCACCAAATCATATTCAACACGCACATCCAATGCCTCCGCCAAATTTGGGGGAATGAGGGTGGGCGGACCGGTTACTGTGACTTCAGCGCCCATTTTTCTCAGCAGGTACATATTGCTCAATGCCACCCTGCTGTGCATGATATCTCCGATAATAGCCACTTTCAAACCTTCCAGTTTTCCGAATTTTTCTTGCATGGAAAATGCATCCAGCAGGGCTTGTGTGGGATGCTCGTTGATTCCGTCACCGGCATTGATAATGGCGGCAGGAATATGTTGTGCAAGGAAGTGAGGAGCCCCGGAAGCGCTGTGCCGCATCACGACCATATCCACTTTCATGCTGAGAATGTTGTTCACCGTATCGAGCAAGGTTTCGCCTTTGGCAGCAGAGGAAGAGGAGGTAGTAAAATTCAGAACATCGGCGGACAATCTTTTCTCAGCCAGCTCAAAAGAAATGCGGGTGCGGGTAGAATTCTCAAAAAACAGGTTGACTACAGTAACATCGCGTAGAGAAGGAACCTTTTTAACCGGCCTTTGTAGGACTTCTTTGAACCGGGCTGCAGTGGATAAAATTAATTGAATGTCGCCGGGGGTGAGGTCTTTTATGCCCAGTAGGTGTTTGGCAGACAGTTTCATTAAAAAGCAAAGATAATAGTTTTTAATTATCCAGCAGGATCACTTCATCCAACCCCTCATTTTCCTGCCAGTTGACTTTTACTTTTTGGGACACAATGGTATCGATGACTTTACCGGCATAATCGGGCTGTATGGGCAGTTCCCTGCTGAAACGGCGATCGATCAAGACACAGAGAGAGACCTCAGCCGGCCGGCCGAAATCGAGTAAAGCATCCAACGCAGCCCGAATGGTTCTTCCCGTATACAGCACATCGTCAATCAGGATCACTTTTCGGTTTTCTATATCAAAGGGCAGGTTGGTAGTGTTCGCCACGTGTAGGACCTTGCGGATATCATCTCTATAAAAAGTAATATCCAGCTGGCCATACATCACCGGTCTGGTAGCAATGGTCTTCAACACCTCGACAATCCTGTTGCTGAAGAAAACCCCACGGGGCTGTAAGCCAATCAGCACGGTATTCTCCAATGACGGGTGCTGCTCCAATATCTGGTGTGCCAGTCGCTGACAGGTAATGGACAATTGAGCTGCGGATAAAATCGTCTTCAACGTAGGAATTTGCCATAAAAATAACTTGTTTCCCCCAAACTGCCACCGATGAAATAGTTTTTACAGCGCTGCTGTTCTGAAGCAGAGAAATAGATAGTTAAAGATTAATTTGCACCCCATGTTCTTCTTGCGGCAAATATCATTGTATCAATTCAGGAATTATGAGCAGGTTGTTTTCAGCTTTCCCGGAAGGGTAACCGGTATTACCGGACTCAACGGGAGTGGAAAGACCAACCTGCTGGAAGCCATTTATTTTCTCTGTTTTGCCCGCAACCACTCCCACCGCAGCGATAGCTCGAATGTAGCACACGGAAAGGAAGGCTTTCGGCTGGAAGGTGATTTCAGGTTGATGCAGGAAGAATTCCGCGTGAGCAGTGTGCTGCGGGAGACCCAGAAAAAAGAGTTGACGGTGAATGGTGAAATGCTGAAAAAATTATCTGCTTACATGGGTCGGTTCCCGGCAGTAATGATCGCCCCCGATGATGTTTCACTCATCACAGGCACCAGCGAGGAAAGACGAAAATGGTTGGACACTTTATTGAGTCAGTTGGATGCGGACTACCTGCAACAACTGATAGCGTATCAAAAAACGCTTACCCAACGCAATCACTTATTGAAACAGGCGCAGGAACAAGGCACGATAGATGCAGCTCTTTTGCAGGTGCTGAATGAGCAGTTGATGCGCTATGGATCTGCGATATTTACTACCCGCACACACTTTCTGGCAGAATTTTTACCTATGGTGACCCGACTCTATCAACAAATTACGGGTGACCATGATCGGTTATCGGTAAACTATGAAAGTCACTTACAGGAAAAAGATTTGTTGAGCTTGTTAGCAGAAACGCAACAACGAGATATAGCGGTGGCACGCACTACAAGAGGCATACACCGCGATGAACTGGCTTTTCTACTGGGCCGTCAACCTTTCAAAGGGGAAGCATCGCAGGGTCAAAGAAAAAGTTTGTTGTTCGCATTGAAATTAGCAGAGTGGGAAGTACTGGAAAATACCAAGGGCTTCCCTCCCCTATTGCTACTGGACGATCTATTCGAAAAACTGGATGGAGAAAGATTACAACAATTGTTACAAAGAGTTATCGTAGAGGGAAGAGGACAGGTTTTCATCACTGACACGGATGCAGCAAGACTTAGCGCACACCTGGAACCCATGGGTGTTCCTTTTCAATTGATTAACGTCTAAGTGTAAATACCCTAAGGATAGAGATAGGAAAAATGTACATTTGAGCCATGGCAACCCTGCACATCGGAGAGGCAATCAGAAAGTTCCTGGAAAAAAGCCGTTTGCGCGACGGACTTCAAGCGGCACGCATAGAAGAAATCTGGGAACAGATCATGGGCAAGACAGTGGCTCAATATACTACCCGCATCAGACTTGTGCAGCAAAAATTGATGATCGAAACCCCTGTGGCACCATTGAAGCAGGAACTCATGTACCAGAAACCC
>JBJTJJ010000268.1:0-2101 GCA_046095445.1 Sediminibacterium sp. | reverse complement strand
CATCATTACTGAAACCTTGAAATCACTGATTAAATAAGTTCTGCATGGAAAACAAGACAATGGTCCCGACCATGGCACCACAAAATGCCCATCTGGATATTCCGGGCAACCCTTCCACGGCCAAAAGTAGTCACCTGCAACTCAATGATCGCAGCAACGGAAAACCCTTGCGTGTTTTAAGCGAGGAGGACTGGGCCTTCTGGAAGCACAATGGATACATCGTTATCAAACAGGCAGTGTCAAAAGAACAAGCTGCAGCTACTGCTGCATTTCTTTGGGAATTCGAAGAGAAAAATCCTGCTGATAATAATACTTGGTACACAGCTCCCCGTGCTGAAATGAAAATGAAAGAGCTGGAAAATACCGGAATGGTAGAAGTTTACAACCACCAGCAACTTTGGAACAACCGTCAGGTTCAACGCATCTATGATGCCTTTGTTGATATCTGGGGCACTGAAAAATTATGGGTGAGCATTGACCGCGCCAACCTCAACTTCCCCATTCGGCCCGGCTTCGAATACAAGGGCTTTATTCATTGGGATTATGATCCTGATACGAATCCGGTAAATGTACAGGGCGTTTTGGCTCTGGCAGATCAGACAGATGAAAATATGGGAGGATTCCAATGTGTACCGGAACTCTTTCGCAATTATCATAGCTGGAAATTGACCCAACCCGAAGACAGGAATCATTTCATGCCAGATATTACCGGTTTGGAATTGGTAAAAGTTCCGCTGGAAGCGGGTGATTTGCTCATCTTTAATAGTCTCGAACCACATGGCATCAGACCGAATCTCAGCAAGGATAAGGTTCGTATCGCACAATATATATCTATGATGCCGGCAGAAGAAGACAATGAGCCGCTGCGGCAGTGGCGGATCAACTCCTGGCGTGACCGCATTGCACCGGAAGGATATGCTTTCCCGGGAGATCCCCGCAACTGGGAACAGACCCGCTACAAAACAGCCGAATTGAAGGAATTAGGTAAAAAATTGTTAGGACTTGTTTCCTGGGATTGATAACTAACGAGGAGGTGTATCTTTAAGTTGTACCAAGATGCCTCCTATGAAGTATTTCATTCCTGCCCTACTTGGCAGCCTGTTAACCATTACCCTTTCAGCGCAAAATGATACCCTGATCGGTAAGGTTTATTTCAACTTTGATCAATTCAGACTTACCAAAAATGCTGAGTCCAACCTACAGCAACTAGCAACAGTCTTAACAGAGAAAAAGGGTATAAAACTTATTGGAAGAACTGATGATCGAGGAAGTAATTACTATAATGATACCCTTTCTCTTCGACGTATCAGCAGTGTTGCATCTTTTTTACAAAATCTCGGCATTCAATCCGAACAAATAGCAACCCAATCTGCCCTGGGCAAAAGAAATCCTGTTGCCATTGATGAAACAAATCTTCGCAAGAAAAGAGAGTTGAATAGGATGGTCGAAATTTGGGCACCGATTCAAGATAGGCAAGGTTTGGCTGCTAGTGAACCTGTATTGAAGTCAGATCCTCCGGTTGCACCTGCCATGACAGCAGTAAAAATTCAAGAGCAAATTAAAGAGGGTAAATCCAACATTGTTCTTAATAACCTGAATTTTGAAGGTGGGCGTCATATATTGCTACCATCTTCACAACCCACCCTTCTGGCAGTAGTGGAAGTAATGAAAAATAACCCCCTATTGGTAGTTGAAATCAGGGGACATATCTGTTGCTCTGCTGTCAATGAAGACGGACTAGATATTGATACAGGAGAGCGCCTGCTTTCCCGCAATCGTGCCCGTGAGATTTATCAGCTCCTGATCAATAATGGCATTGCTGCCGACCGGTTGTCTTATAGAGGTATGGGGGGAAGTCAAAAAATCATTGCAGAAGAATCCTCCGAGGAAGACCGGACCACCAATCGAAGAGTCGAGTTTATTATAATAAAGCGCTGATAACAAGCACTTTATATATTTTTTGTTGATTTTTTCAGGATTTTTTGCTTGGTTTACACAACATTTTGTTTAATCTATTGTTATAATAAATTAAACAAAGTTGCATATCTTTTAACAACTTGCTAAAACGGGAAACCAGAGCTGCTAAAGGCAAGCTATGGCA
>JBJTJJ010000267.1:0-2544 GCA_046095445.1 Sediminibacterium sp. | reverse complement strand
TTTCTTGCGAAGGGAACGCTTGCGTTTTTTGGACTTTTTTGTGAGGATGTGGCGTTTGAACGCTTTTTGGAAAGTGATTTCACCGGTACCGGTTACTTTGAAGCGCTTTTTAGCACTCGAGTTGGTTTTAACCTTTGGCATATCAATAATCTGTTACGATTACACCCTGCTGGCGGTATTGCACAGGCAATACACTTGTTGAGCCCTACGGGAAATGGGCTGCAAAGGTAAGGAATCAAATCGAAAAACGGAAATTTTGAGCGCTGTTTCAATCTAAAGACTGCCAAATTCATTGAATGACAGCTACAATCGATTGGTTACTTTTTCTTATTCGACTTGGGTGTGAAAAGAGCAAACATCCTTTTACCCTCCAATTTAGGCATACTTTCCAGGGCACCGCAATCTGCCAATCGTTCAGCAAATTTCAGCAATAACAATTGTCCCCTATCCTGAAACATAATGGCCCTACCTTTGAACTGTACGTAGGCTTTCACTTTATTTCCATCCTTCAGGAATTTTTCTGCATGCTTTGCTTTGAAATCAAAGTCATGGTCATCAGTTCCGGGTGTAAAACGTATTTCTTTGACCTCACTCTGCTTGGAGTTGGCCTTCATTTCTTTTTCTTTCTTCTTCTTTTCGTAGAGGAATTTCTTGTAGTCAATCACCTTACATACAGGAGGTTCAGCTGTAGGAGAAATCTCCACAAGGTCTAATTCCTTTTCACGGGCAATTTTTAATGCATCCTGTGTGCTGTAAATACCGACAGTGACATTGTCGCCAACTAATCTGACTTCAGGTACTCTAATTTTTTCATTGATACGGTGTTCCGGCTCTGGTTGTCTGTTGAACCGGGGGTTGAACCGTCCCCCTCCTCTAGGTGGTAATGCCATTAAGTGTTGTTTGGTGAAAAATCAGTCAGTTGTTTAATTATTAATCAGATGTAAAGATATAACAATTTTAATTTACCTATAATTAGCCTTCTCTGTTTTCAACCTCCTGTCGAATACGTTGGGTGAAAACCTCCAGTGTCTCCGACCCGGCATCACCCAACCCCTGTCTTCTCACAGATACCATGCCCTCATTTTGCTCCTTTTCACCCACAATCAACATATAAGGAATTTTCATCAATTCTGTGTCTCTAATCTTCTTGCCGATTTTTTCCTGCCGATCATCGATTTCAACGCGAATTCCCGCACGTCGTAGTTGCTGCTCAACGCTTACTGCATAATCAAGGTATTTATCACTGATGGGTAGAACCTTAACCTGAACAGGTGCCAGCCATACGGGGAATTTACCGGCATAGTGTTCCAGTAAAAATCCGATGAACCTTTCATGTGTACCCAATGGAGCCCGGTGAATAATCAGTGGTATCTCTGGTTCGTTGTTCTTATTAGTGAAACGAAGGTTAAAGCTTCTTGGCTGAGCAAAATCAACCTGATTGGTGGCCAGCGTGAATTCACGACCGATGGCACTCCATATCTGGACGTCAATTTTAGGACCATAAAATGCCCCCTCTCCTTTCACTTCGACAAACGGAACGCCGGTTTCTATCAGCACATTTCTCACCAATGTTTCCGTCTCTTTCCAAAGCTCAGGTTCATTGATATATTTCTGACCTAGTTTTTCCGGATCATGCAGCGAGAGGCGCATGACATATTTCTCAATACCAAAGATTTTGAAATATTTGAGGTACATGTCATTCACTGCCTTGAACTCATCGCGGAACTGTTCTTTCGAGCAATAAATGTGCGCATCATTCATGTGCAAACAACGCACACGCATTAATCCGAATAATTCACCGCTCTGCTCATACCGGTAACAAGTTCCATATTCAGCAATGCGATAAGGCAGGTCCCGATAACTTCGTGGTTCCGCATCAAAAATCTTGTGGTGATGCGGACAGTTCATGGCTTTCAGATAATAGGTCTCACCATCCATTTGCATCGGAGGAAACATACTATCTGCATAATAAGGCAAGTGACCGCTGGTCAGGTAAAGATTCTCCTTAGCGATGTGCGGTGTTACAACTCTTTTATAGCCTGCAGCAGTTTCAGTTTCTTTCGCCAACTTTTCCAATTCCTCAATAATCACTGTACCATTAGGCATCCACAAGATGAGACCCGGACCAACATCTTCATTCATCGTATAGATACCCAGTTCCTTTCCTAATTTGCGGTGGTCTCTTTTTTTAGCCTCCTCCATCATCACCAGGTACTCCTCCAATTCTTTTTGCTGGGGGAATGTAATACCATAAATGCGGGTAAGCATTTTATTTTTTTCATCTCCTTTCCAATAAGCACCGGCAATTCCAGATAGATGAACAGCTTTGATAAATCCTGTATCCGGTATGTGCGGGCCTCTACATAAATCGGTAAATTGTCCTTGCGTGTAGAAAGTTATACTTCCATCTTCCAGGTTGCTCAATAAATCTAATTTGTACTCATCACCTTTTTCCCTGAAATAATTTACTGCTTCGGTTTTTGAAATTTCTTTGCGTAAGTAAGGATTGGATTGACGTGCCAGTTCATTCATCTTTTTTTCCAG
>JBJTJJ010000266.1:0-1358 GCA_046095445.1 Sediminibacterium sp. | reverse complement strand
CTATTATACAGAATTTACCCGTAACTGGGATCAGTTACAAATTACAGATCAGATTCAAAGTAACCTTCGCCAGTTATTGAAAAATGAAGAACTGCGCTTCTCTCAAGGTGAAAGCAGTTTATTCCTTGTCAATAGCCGTGAAATCAAATGGTTGGAGTCACTTCAAAAGCAAACTGAACTTAGGGTAAAATACCTAATAGCTGCCTATCAGGTTCAGTGGGCTGCAGGAACACTTCGATAAGAAATGCGAGTGCCTTGCGCTTTTTAATTTTTTTTTATTTTTACTGCTAAAAAATCAAGCCAACTTAGCTCAGCTGGTAGAGCATTTCATTCGTAATGAAAGGGTCGTCGGTTCGAATCCGATAGTTGGCTCTGCTTTCCTACATTTTTTAATTCCCCCGAATTTTTTCTTCATGCTTTACTTATTTCGGCTTCAATTAATCATTGCCTGCCTGTGCATTTTCCAGGTTTCTTTTGGACAAAAACTCAGCTATGAAGACTCAGTCAACCGCTGGTACCAACAAAGAATAATCGATTTAAAAGCACCTGATGGGTGGGTAAACCTGGCCGGATTATTCTGGTTGGAAAAGGGAAAAAATACCATAGGCAGCGGAAACGATAACTCCATAAAAGTCAATCACCCCGATATGTCCGCACATGCGGGAACTTTCGAGGTGGTTGGAGATGAAGTTCACTGGACCACTCATCCAGGCAGCCGGGTATTGCACAACGACCGGGAGATAGCTTCACTCCTGGTTTATTCATCAACACAAAGTTCCCAACCACAGATTGCCATTGGATCACTGCGCTTGAATATTATCATTCGGGGTGATAGAATAGGCATCCGTATGCGGGACTTACAATCACCGGCAATCAGCCAATTCAAAGCGCCCCCACGTTTTCCTGTCAACCAACAATGGAAAATCCCAGCCAAATTTGAACCAAGTCCCTCCGGAATCATCGCCATTCAAAATGTATTGGGACAGGTAAATAAAGAAGTGTCGCCCGGACAACTGGTTTTCACCTATCAAAAAAAGACATATCAACTGGGTGTGCTGAATGAGGGTAATCAATGGTTTGTGTTGTTCGCAGATGCAACCAGCGGAAAAACAACCTACCCCACCGGTCGCTTCCTCTATGTTCCCAAGAACAAAGAGGGTGAACCAATTTATTTAGACTTCAACCTGGCTTTTAACCCGCCCTGCGCTTTTACCAACTTTGCTACTTGTCCGATTCCCCCACCTCAAAACCGACTCCCCTTAACCATATCTGCCGGCGAAAAATACACGCATAACCCCCGATAAAAATGTTGCCGCTGAAGATGCCTACAATACAATAATGGCTGTATTCCTTTAAAA
>JBJTJJ010000265.1:0-4924 GCA_046095445.1 Sediminibacterium sp. | reverse complement strand
AGCTGTATTGCCATCCTCACTCTTTTCCTTCTTACCAAAATAAATGCCACCTGTGAGTTCTCTGAAGATGGTAAAGTCTACCCCACGAAGCTGTTTTTCCTTGAGGGGAGACAAATGTTGTAAACTGCTATGCGTGGTTACAGGACGAATATTAGCAAACAGTTGCAATTCTTTCCGCAATTGCAACAGGCCCTGTTCAGGTCGTACTTTGGCGGAAGGGTCATTGTCATATTTAGGATGCCCGATTGCGCCAAAAAGTATGGCATCTGATTGCAGACAACTATCAATTGTAGCCCGTGGCAGTGGCTCTCCCGTTTGATCGATGGCATCTGCTCCCATCAAACAATAGTCGTAATGGAAGGTATGACCATAAACACCAGCAATAGCATCCAGTACTTTGACAGACTGAGCGGTAACTTCAGGACCTATGCCATCTCCGTTAATGACTGTAATCTTCTTTTCCATTGGTAAAATTTCTGTTTTCGTAATAGGATATGGATAAATTAATTGCGACTTACCTCGAATTGCTCTATTGCCGGTCGGATACTGATGAGGTAATCAATATCATCATACCCATTCAGCAGACATGTTTTTTTATACGGGTTAATATCAAATTTCTCTTGCGCACCTGTAGATACCTGGGTTATGGTTTGATCAGTTACATCAATATGCAATTGATCATCGGAACCAAGTGAAAAAATATCGGCAAGAAATGCATCACTGACTTTAACCGGTAATACTCCATTATTCAATGCATTGTTTTTAAAGATATCGGCAAAAAAACTGGAAACAACAGCTTTAAAACCATAATCTTTGAGTGCCCAGGCAGCATGTTCCCGTGAAGAACCACATCCAAAATTTTTTCCGGCTACCAATATCTCTCCGCCATATTGTGGCTGATTCAATACAAAGCTTTTAATGGGTTGCTGCTCATCATTGTTGATATAACGCCAGTCACGAAATAAATTTTTTCCAAACCCATCTCTTGTGGTAGCTTTTAAAAATCTGGCAGGAATGATTTGATCGGTATCAATGTTTTCTACCGGCAGGGGAACAAATCTGCTTCGTATTTCTTGTAATGATTCCATAAACTACTTTTCTTCTTTCGCGTTTTTATTCTATTAGCTAAGCAGGCTTCTCACATCCGTTATTTTTCCCGTCAAAGCGGCTGCAGCTGCGGTAAGGGGACTAGCCAGCATGGTTCTGGCACCCGCCCCCTGACGACCTTCAAAGTTTCTGTTACTGGTGCTGATGCAATATTCCCCGGCAGGAACCTTATCTTCATTCATTCCCAAACATGCACTGCATCCTGCCTGTCGCAATTCAAACCCTGCTTCTGAGAAGATAACATCCAATCCCTCTTGCCTGGCTTGCCTGGCAACTTCCTGTGAACCGGGTACTATAAGTACCTGCACACCGGCATTTTTCTTCTTGCCTTTTACAAGGGAAGCTACCAAACGCAGATCCTCAATTCTTGAATTCGTACAACTCCCAATGAATACATGTTGAATAGGCATTCCTAACAAGGACTGACCGGCTTGGAGTCCCATATACGTCAATGATTTCGTCAGGTTATTTTTTTCTGCCTCACTGGTAAGATTTTCCAGACTTGGTATGGATTCTGTTATCGACATTCCCATTCCCGGATTGGTACCATAAGTAATCATAGGTTCTATTTCTTCCGCCCGAATATTCAATTCCAGGTCGAAGACAGCATCGTCATCAGAATACAGTTCTTTCCATTTATTTAGCTGCTTCTTCCAGACATCCCCGGTAGGTGCGAAGGGTCTACCTTGCACATACTGAAAAGTTGTTGCATCCGGAGCTATCAGTCCGCCACGTGCACCCATTTCTATACTCATATTACAAATGGTCATACGTGCTTCCATAGAGAGGTTTCGAATAGCTGAACCGGCATACTCAACAAAATAGCCGGTGGCGCCTCCCGCCGATATCTTTGCGATGATATATAAGATAATATCTTTTGCCACTATTCCCGGCATCAGCTCTCCTTCAATATTGATCCGCATCTGACGCGGCTTTGTTTGCAGGAGACATTGGGAAGCAAAAACCATTTCTACCTCACTAGTCCCGATACCAAAAGCAATGGTGCCAAATGCGCCATGTGTAGAAGTGTGACTGTCCCCGCAAACTATAGTCATTCCGGGTTGAGTAACCCCCAGTTCCGGTCCTATTACATGAACAATACCCTGATTGGGATGACCTAATCCATATAATTCAATGCCATGATTCGCACAATTTTTTATCAACTCCTGAACTTGCATACGTGATAGTTCATCACGAATAGGTAAATGCTGATTCAATGTAGGCACATTGTGGTCTGCCGTTGCAACGATTTGTTGAGGACGAAAAATAGGTAACCCTCTTTTCTCCATACCACGAAAAGCCTGCGGGCTCGTCACTTCATGAATCAAATGGCGATCGATGTACAAAACAGAAGGACCAGCAGGAATTTCCTGAACAACATGGCCATTCCATATTTTATCAAACAAGGTAAATCCCATAAAGAAGCTACTGTTTTATCAATTGATTAATGTGCTGCAGCCGTTGCTGCTTTATAAGCTTTTGCCAGCTGATGCAGGTTTTCTTCTTCTACTTCTTTTTGCCTGTCGGCAACCGCCAGGAATTGTTCATACAATACATCTATATCATCTCTGGAAAAGTCATAACCCAACTTCTGAAAACGATAGGCAAGTGCGCTTCTTCCACTGCGCGCTGTAAGAACAATTTTACTCCCCTCTGCACCTACTTCCTCCGGACTGATGATCTCATAAGTTTGAGCATCTTTTAAAAATCCATCCTGGTGGATGCCAGATGAATGAGAGAAGGCATTCGCTCCAACAATGGCTTTATTGGGCTGAACAGGGACCCGCATGGTTTCTGACACCAATCTACTAAGAGGATTTAACATAGGTGTTTTGATGCGGGTGAACAGTCCAAGGTCTTTGTGTTGTTTCAAAACCATTACCACTTCTTCCAATGATGTGTTTCCAGCACGCTCACCAATACCATTGATAGTACACTCTATCTGACGGGCACCATTGATAACACCTGAAATAGAGTTAGCAGTTGCCATTCCCAGATCGTTGTGACAATGGCAGGACAGAATAGCTTTATCGATATTGGGTACTTTATTCATTAAAAAGGCAATTTTTGCTCCGTATTGCTCAGGGAGGCAATAGCCGGTAGTATCAGGTATATTCACCACTGTAGCGCCGGCAGCAATAACTGCCTCCACTACCTGAGCGAGATAATCGTTATCTGTTCTACCCGCATCTTCAGCAAAAAACTCAACGTCATCTGTGAATTGTCTGGCCCATTTCACTGCCTGAACTGATCTTCGCAGTATTTCCTCACGCGAAGTGTTGAATTTTGCTTTGATATGAAAATCGGAAGTACCAATGCCGGTATGGATGCGCGGCCTGCGAGCACTCTTGAGTGCTGCTCCGGCAACTTCAATATCCTTTTGTACCGCACGGGTGAGACCGCAAACTGTTGCATCCTTGATTATTTTGGCAATTTCACTAACTGATTCGAAATCACCGGGACTTGAAATTGGGAATCCGGCTTCGATAACGTCAACCCCCAAAGCCTCCAGTTGGAGTGCTAAGGCTACTTTTTCTTTGGTATTGAGTTTGCAGCCGGGAACCTGCTCCACATCGCGGAGTGTGGTGTCAAATATGAATACTTGTTTTTCCATGACAAATAAAATGTGGTTGAAAAGAGGATGATTTTTGCCGACTATTTTCCCCTACAGCGACTCTGGAAGAGAAAATAAACGAGAAATAGCCGAATTTAGTCATGAAAAACTCAATTATCAGGTCAAAATAGGGTGTATTTTACACCCAACAAACCGCAACAGACGGCCTGAAACACTTGATTTTATTGAGATTACGGATAAAAAAAATACGATGCCCAACCGGTCTGCCGATACCCTTTTTCAACTGATTCAATCCCTCGAAAGATCTGAAAAACGCAACTTTAAGCTATATATAACCCGGAATACAGGTAGCACAGACCTTAAAATCGTTCAATTGTTCGATGCTTTGGAGGGTATGAAGCAGTACGATGAAGAACTCTTACTTAAAAAAAATACTGCCATTCAGAAACAGCAACTATCCAATCTGAAAGCGCATCTATACCGCGAGATACTAGCCAGCTTAAGACTGTTGAAGCAAGATGAAAACGTCGATTTGCAAATTCATGAACAATTAGATTTCGCCCGCATTCTTTATAATAAGGGATTGTATCTGCAAAGTTTAAAATTACTGGAAAAGGTAAAAGAATTTTCAAAAGCTAACAATCAAGCCACCTATCTTCAACAAATTCTTTTTCTCGAAAAGAAAATTGAGATGCTGCATATCACCCGAAGTCTTCAGAATCGGGCAGATGAATTGAGTGAGGAAGTAGAGGAAGTCAATCAAAGAGTTGAGCTCATCGGCGAATTGTCTAACCTATCTTTACAATTGTACAGTTGGTACATCAAAAATGGACATGCCAGAGATGATGAAGACAGAACTGATATTGAAATGTTTCTTCAGCACCCCGCTATTGAGGCTGCTCAACAGTCAAAAGGATTTTATGAACGTTTATACCTATACCAATGCTATTGCTGGCAGGCTTTTATAACTCAACAGTTCCTAAGTTATTACCGGTATAGTCAAAAATGGGTGGATCTTTTTCATGCCAATGAAAAAATGATAGAAATTGAGACCATTTCTTATATCAAAGGTTTACACAATCTTCTAGGTGCTCATTTTGATCTTAGGAATTACCACAAATTCAATGAGGTAATTCAATTAATGGTAGATTTTATGGAAACTCCGATTGTTCAACAGAATAAGAACAATCAACTTCAGACATTCATTTATCTCTATACTTCCCGCATCAACTGCCATTTCAT
>JBJTJJ010000264.1:0-2975 GCA_046095445.1 Sediminibacterium sp. | reverse complement strand
GTTCAATCCGGGTCCGGTATTCTTCAATCAATCAGTCGCAGATAAGGCGATGAAAACAAGCTATGCGCCACAACTGAAACAACTGGACAGCAGCTATCAGATATTGCAGGTACAACAGAAGAGCAATAGTCTCTCATTCGTTGAAAAACAAGATGCTGTCACAAGGGTAGCTTTTCAAAATACCCGCCACACTATGGATTCAATTCAGAAAGAATACAAGGCAGTATTGAAAAAAGCAGTCCCGACATCGGATACCAATGATACCAATTATATCTTCCTGCGATTTGTGGTTGATCATCTGCCGGCAGGATTAGTGGGTTTGCTCATCGCTATTATTTTCCTGGCTGCCTGGGGATCGATTGCCGCTGCACTGAATTCGCAGGCGGCCTGTACAGTAGTGGATTTTCATATCCGCTTGCGCGGGAAGCACCACGATGTTAATCAACTCGAAGCATCAGCTGCGGAATACCGTGTCTCTAAATACTATACACTTGCCTGGGGTATATTTTCCATCATCACTGCTGAACTCGCCACCGGAATGGGAAGTCTCATTGAAGCAGTGAATGTACTCGGCTCTCTTTTTTATGGAGTGATTCTTGGTATCTTTTTAGTGGCACTCTATTTTAAAAAAATCGGGGGCACCGCTATTTTTCGGGCAGCTATTTTTGGTGAGATATTTGTTGTCGCCTGCTTCCTGCTCGACAAATGGGGCTATATTGGATTAGGATTTTTATGGCTCAACGCCATTGGTGCCATTGTGGTTGTTGCTTTGGCACATTTCTTTCAGTTGCTTCAGTCCGGAAAAAACACACTTGAGAACAATCCTGCATAATTAGATTAGAATAAGATGTAGAAAAAGATTCCAACAGTTATAATTAATGAATACAAGTGCTGCAATGGTGGGATGGGCGAGAAACGCGAATGTATATGAAGTAAACATTCGTCAATACACAAAGGAAGGAACCTTTCGTGCATTTAGTAAGCACTTACCACGACTGCGCGATATGGGGGTACAGATCATCTGGCTGATGCCCATTACACCCATCGGAAAAGAAAAAAGACTAGAAACCCTTGGTAGCTATTATGCCTGTAGCAGTTATGTGCAGGTGAATGAAGAGTTCGGTACCCTCGATGATTTCAAAGCATTGGTAGAGCAAGTGCATCAACTAGGTATGTACCTGATCATTGACTGGGTTGCCAATCATACCGGTTGGGACCACCATTGGACGAAAGAGCATCCGGACTGGTATGTAAAAGATGCCGAGGGAAATTTTACAGAGAAAAATGGCTGGACCGATGTGATTGATTTGGATTACGGACAGGCAGGCCTGCGACTTGCCATGATTGATGCCATGGCATTTTGGGTAAGGGACATGGGTATTGATGGTTTTCGATGCGATATGGCACACTTGGTGCCACTCGATTTCTGGATGACTGCGCGACAACACTGCGATGCCATCAGACCCCTGTATTGGCTGGCAGAATGTGAGCAGACCCAATACTATCAGGCTTTTGACACCATGTATGCCTGGCATTGGATGCATGTAAGTGAAAAATTTAGCAGGGGAGAAAATGGACTTAATACTGTTCGGGAAGTTCTACAAGATTATAGTACAAATACCCCTGCAGGAAAAAATCGATTATTCTTTACCAGCAACCACGATGAGAATAGTTGGAATGGTACGGAATATGAAAAATATGGAACTACTGCCAAGGCGTGGGCAGTCTTTTCTTCCACCTGGCCGGGCATGCCTTTGGTATATAGCGGACAAGAAAATGCCAATGCCAAACGATTGAAGTTTTTTTCGAAAGATGAATTGAACTGGCAGGTGCCGACAGTCTTGCATAATTTTTATCAAAGGTTGTTTCGATTGCGAGATCGAAATATAGCGGTTGCTCAGGGACATTGTAGGGTATTGACAACTTCTGCAGATGATCAGCTAATCATATATGTGCTAGAAAAAGGCGAACAGCGTGTTTGGATATTGCTGAATGTATCGCGACGGGGACGAGCTACTGTGACCATAGAAGACAGTGCACTGGCAGGCAGATATCGACAATTGTTTTCCGAACTTGAATATACCTTCTCTGCAAAAGAATCTTTCGAATTAATGGAAGGGGAATATCTGGTATATGAACGGATAGTGTAAAAAAAGGAAGCCATTCGGCTCCCTTTTATCATTTCATTTTTTCTAATCCTTACAATCTACCCGGCATTAATTATCTCCAAGATCACTCAGGTTCAGGGGAATCGGATAGACCCCTTCGGCGTCAGGGAACACGCATTGCATGATGACAGTGCGGCCTTTATTCGCATTGAGGATGCGCTCAAAATCTGCTATGGTTTTCACTTCCTCGTTGCCTACTTTGGTAATGATGAAGCCTTCTTCCAGGCGGGTTCTTTTTCTCAAGATGCCGTCTTTTATTTTCCTCACTACCACACCACCGCTGATTTTATTGGCAGCAGCTGTTTTGGCATCTACAGTAGCGAACTCAGCACCCAACTTATCTACAACACTGTTATTTTTCACCAGTTCCGTGTTACCGGATTTATTTCTTAACACAAGCGATACTGTATTTTCCTTGCCCGCACGCTGATAGGTGAGTGATACCTTATCACCAGGTTTATAACGGGTCACTTGTTCTTGTAATTCCGGACCGGTATTAATGGTTACACCATTTATTTTAGTAACGATATCTCCTTTTTTAACACCTGCTTTTGCAGCCGCACCTTCGGGCGGTACATCTGTTACATAAACTCCTTCCCCTTCTTTGTAGCCGGGGATATTCTTTTTTTCTTCCTCAGATAATTCTATTCCTTCCTGTTGATATTGTATACCAACGAATGCTCTTTGTACCGTTCCGAATTTTACCAGATCAGTCACAACTTTCTTCACAATATTCACAGGAATAGCATAGGAATAACCTGCATACGAACCGGTAGGAGAGGCAATGGCAGAATTGATGCCAATCAG
>JBJTJJ010000263.1:0-8065 GCA_046095445.1 Sediminibacterium sp. | reverse complement strand
CTGGCCACCAATTTATTTGCTGTTCAGACAAAAGGCATTGAACTGGACTTCAGATACAGAACCAGTTGGGGTGATAAGAATGAATTGACATTGTCAAGCGGAATTGTCTGGATGGAATCTGCCGCAGGACAATCTACCCCTTCCTTTTATCTTTCCTCGCACGCCCGCTTTTTGTGGAATACCCAGATCATCAGTCAGTGGAAGAATTGGACAATTTCCCTCACAACCCTCTACAAAGAAAGAAATACCTTGTCCGCCCCAGCCATTCAGGCAAGTATTAGTCCGAATTATTTTCTAATGAATACCCGGATTAGTTATCTTACTCCATTAAAATTTCTCAGCATTCAGTTGGAATGTACCAATCTCACCAATACGAGTTATAGCGATTTGTTGGGTTCCCGGATGCCAGGACGGTGGTTCAATGGTGGCTGCACACTGCGGTTCTAATATCCGATATTTTGTTGCAGGAAATTGATCGAATGACCTATCGACAAAAAAAACTCCGACTTTGTCGGAGCTTCGTGATCCCGCTGGGACTCGAACCCAGGACCCATACATTAAAAGTGTATTGCTCTACCAACTGAGCTACGGAATCGACCGAAAACAAGTGAATCACTTGTTAGGGAGTGCAAAAGTAAGAATTATCAAAGATTCACCAAATATTTATGTTTCAAATTAATCCACTTACTAACATTCCTGTAGGAAAGACCCACTGAAAGGGTTTATTTTTGTACAAATTCATAGTTCATGAGCCAATTTACAAACCAGGTTGTCGTAATTACAGGGGGATCAGATGGTATTGGAAAGGCCCTCGTAGAAATATTTCTGCAGGAAGGAGCAAAGGTTGCTACCTGCGGAAGACAAACTGATAAACTGGAATTACTCCGAAAGGAATTTGATGGCAAGCCCCTGCATATTTTCAAGGCAGATGTGAGCATCGAAGCGGATTGTGCTGCCTTTATTCAAAGCACGATTGATACATTTGGAACCATACATATTCTCATCAATAATGCCGGTATCTCCATGCGGTCGCTTTTTCAGGATGCATCACCTGCTACCCTAAAAAAAGTAATGGACATAAATTATATGGGGGTAGTCTACTGTACACATTACGCTCTTCATCACATAATAAAAAACAAAGGAAGTATTGTGGGTATCTCTTCGATCGCCGGTTTCAGAGGCTTGCCCGGAAGATCGGGATACTCCGCCTCCAAATTTGCACTCAATGGATGGCTGGAGGCCTTACGCACAGAATTACTCGATTCAGGGGTTCATGTTTTGACTGCATGTCCGGGTTTCACTACCTCTAATATCAGAATGGCAGCTCTGGACAGTAAAGGTGAAGCGAGGGGAGAGACTTCGATGGACGAAGGTGCTATGATGAGTTCTGCTACCTGCGCGCGACATATATTGGATGCTATTCGCCACCGCAAACGTACACTGGTGCTCACTTTTAATGGGAAGCGAACTGTCTTTCTCAATAAGTGGTTCCCCGCCCTGACTGACCGCCTGGTGAGAAATTTTTTCTACAAAAACGGGCAGTTAGTGAAATAAGCCCTCTGCTGTGGCGTTAACATCAACATGGCCATCGTCACTTTATCTTCAGATATCGGTCTGCGCGATTTTGCCGTGGGAGCAATTAAAGGGCAACTTCTTTCTGCCTTACCCGGTATCACCATCGCTGATGTATCACACTATTTGTCTCAAACTAATTTCCCGCAGGCTGCCTATATCTGCCAGGGCGCCATGGTACATTACCCCCCTGAAACCATCCACCTGATTTTTGTCAATTGTTTTGAAACTCCTGTACAATACTTTTTGTTGGCCCGCTTTCGTGAACAATGGCTGATATGTCCTGACAATGGCATCCTCACCATGATCACCAGAGAAAAACCAACTACCTTGCTGCAATTAGATTGTACTAGTGCAAAAACCCTGTTAGACATCACAGCCAACATCATCGTGCACCTTCCCTCATTGCTGAAACAGACTCAGCGATTGCCCGGCAAACCTATTCAACAAATTGTGGAAAAATATCCGCTGCGGCCAACTGTTGGTCCGGACTGGATGGATGGACAGATACTTTTCATTGACCAATTTGAAAATGTAGTCATCAACATCACAAAAGAAGAGTTCGAAGAGCAAAGAAGAGGCAGAACCTTCAGGTTTGCTTTCAACAGGAACGAAGTAATCGACGGGTTAAGTGATAATTTTTCTTCTGTTTCAGGAACCTCTAAACTGGCCTGGTTCAACTCTGCCGGATACCTGGAAATTGCTATTCGTCATGGCAATATTGCCGGTCTATTCGGTTTGCAGGGCTATGCCGATCCCTCTTCCAATGGTTCAGGATCCAATGATAGCCGCATGTTATATCAAACGGTACGGGTTTTCTTCGACTAACGCTCTATCAGCACCAAGAGACAGTCCGATTTTTTGATTTGCTCCCTCCGATGTACCTTTGCCCCCGCTAATAGTAACCAGCAAAAAAATTATTTTATGGCATACGATGTGATTGTTGTAGGCAGTGGTCCCGGCGGATATCCCGCTGCTATCCGGGCTTCCCAATTGGGACTGAAAGTTGCCATCATAGAAAAGGAAAGTTTGGGTGGGGTATGCTTGAATTGGGGCTGTATTCCCACGAAAGCGCTTCTTAAAAGTGCTCAGGTATATGAATATTTGAAGCATGCAGGTCAATATGGGTTGCAGACGCAGGGTGTGGCACACAATTTTGGAGCAGTAATTAAGCGCAGCCGGGGTGTCGCAGATAAAATGAGCAAGGGAGTACAATTCCTGATGAAGAAAAATAAGATAGATGTGATCATGGGATATGGCCGCATTCAATCCAAAGGAAAAGTGAGTGTAACCGCAGCAGATGGAAAACAACAGGTTGTTGAAGCTAAATACATCATCATTGCAACAGGGGGCCGTTCAAGAGAGTTGCCTAGCTTGAAACAGGACGGAACTAAAGTAGTTGGATACCGGGAAGCTATGTCTTTACCTGGCCAACCAGCCAGCATGATTATCGTAGGAAGTGGTGCTATCGGAATTGAGTTTGCTCACTTTTACCATTCTATGGGTACAAAAGTGACTGTAGTTGAATTCCTGCCCCGCATTGTTCCGGTAGAAGATGAAGATATCTCAAAAGAGCTCGAAAAGAATTACAAAAAGCAAGGAATTGATATCATGACACAGTCCACCGTTGAGTCAGTTGACACCAGCGGAACCGGCGTGAAAGCAACAGTAAAAAAAGCCGATGGCTCTATCATTACCCTGGAGGCAGATATTGTGCTGAGTGCTGTAGGTGTTGTCGCCAATATAGAAAATATCGGACTCGAAGAGAATGGCATCAAAACTGAAAAAGGTAAAATACTTGTGGATCCTTACCAACAGACAGGTGTCGCCGGTATTTATGCCATTGGTGACTGCACACCCGGACAAGCATTGGCCCACGTAGCTGCCAAAGAGGGTATCAACGCTGCTGAACACATCGCTTATCAGGAGAAAAAACACCACCACCTGCCTCAGCCACTTGATTACAATAACATTCCAGGTTGTACTTATTGCACACCTGAAATTGCCAGCGTTGGCTATACTGAAAAAGCGGCCAAAGAAGCCGGCTATGAGGTTAAAGTCGGTAAGTTCCCCTTCATGGCGAGTGGAAAAGCTAGTGCAGCAGGAGCTACAGAAGGATTTGTCAAGGTAATCTATGATGCCCGTTACGGAGAATTACTTGGTTGCCACATGATTGGCATGAATGTAACTGAAATGATCGCAGAAGCTGTAGTTGCCAGGAAACTGGAGACCACGGCCACTGAGATTCTCAATGCAGTTCACCCACACCCTACCATGAGTGAGGCATTCAAAGAGGCAACCGCAGCAGCCTACGGTGAAGCCATCGATATCTGATTTATTCATTCCGGATCTAAATACCCATTCAATCAGGCAAATTCTCATTTGCCTGGCTTACCTTTGCCGCCGTTATGAAATACGCCAAAGAGATCAACAGGCGAAAGACCTTTGCCATCATCTCTCACCCCGATGCCGGTAAAACCACCCTTACAGAAAAATTGCTGCTGTTCGGCGGAGCCATCCAGGTAGCCGGAGCAGTCAAAAGCAATAAGATAAAGAAACACGCTACCAGCGACTTCATGGAAATCGAAAGGCAAAGAGGTATCTCGGTTGCCACCTCTGTGATGACATTTGAATATGGTGAATTTCTCATTAACCTACTAGATACTCCCGGTCACAAAGATTTTGCAGAAGATACTTACCGAACCCTCACCGCAGTCGACAGCGTAATCATGGTCGTAGATAGTGTGAATGGGGTAGAGGAACAGACCAGGCGGCTAATGGAAGTGTGTCGGATGCGGGATACCCCGGTGATTGTGTTCATCAATAAAATGGACCGCGATGGTAAAAATCGTTTTGACTTGTTGGAAGAAATTGAAAAAGAGTTGAAGATATCACTGCATCCAATGACCTGGCCCATCAATAGTGGAAAGGATTTCAAGGGTGTTTATAATCTCGATAACCACAGTCTACGACTTTTTACTGCCCACAGCGGAACAGAAGACGATGCTGCTATCTCTATCGAACAACTTTCAGATCATTTACTGGAAGAAAAAGTGGGAGACCGTGATGCGGAACAGTTGAGGGAAGATGTGGAATTGATAGAGGGTGTTTATGGGGATTTAAATTGGCAAGAATATCTCCGGGGGAAAGTAGCTCCGGTATTTTTCGGAAGTGCTGTCAATAACTTTGGCGTAAAGGAATTGCTCGATACATTTACAAGAATCGCCCCTTCCCCCCGCAGCCGGGAAACTTCTACCCGTTTGGTCGATGTGTCCGAAGATAAGTTCAGTGGCTTTATTTTTAAAATACATGCCAACCTCGATCCCAAACACCGTGATCGTATTGCCTTCATGCGTATCTGCAGTGGCAGGTTTGAAAGAAATAAATATTATCACCACGTGCGATTGGATAAGGATGTACGATTCAGCAACCCCTACAGCTTTTTGGCACGCAGCAAGGATGTAATTGAAGATGCCTATGCAGGTGATGTTGTCGGCCTTTTCGATACAGGAAACTTCAAAATTGGGGATACACTGACTGAAGGAGAAAATTTCTATTTCACGGGAATCCCATCCTTCTCACCTGAAATATTCAAAGAGCTGGTGAACAAGGATCCGATGAAAACAAAACAACTGGAAAAAGGTGTTCGCCAATTAACAGACGAAGGTGTCGCACAGCTATTCACCCAGTTTGGAGGAAATAAAAAAATCATTGGTTGTGTAGGTGAATTGCAGTTCGAAGTAATTCAGTACCGCCTCTTGCAGGAATACGGCGCTGCCTGTGAATTCAGAACACTTCCTTTTTATAAGGCCTGCTGGCTTACTTCCGAAGAACCCGGTAAATTGGATGAATTCCTTCGCTTCAAGCAACAAAATGCCGCTGAAGACAAAGACGGACATCCGGTGTACCTGGCACAAAGTGAATGGTTCCTGAATACAGAAATCACCAACAATCCGTCGATTCACTTTCACTTTACCAGTGAGATACACAAGTAATCCTTCCGATCTAACTCCCCGTATTGCTTAGTTCTTCCTACCTTTGTGCCCCCATGAAGGCAGGAAAACTATCAAAAGATAAGGTCAACATCATTACCCTGGGTTGTAGCAAGAACCTGGTAGACAGTGAAGTGCTGAGCGGACAATTACTGGCCAATGACATTTCTGTTGTTCATGAGAACAAGCGACTTGACCATAATATCGCTGTGATCAATACCTGTGGTTTCATTGACAAAGCAAAGGAAGAAAGCATCAATACCATATTAGATCAGTTGGAACTGAAAAGAAGAGGTAAACTCGACAAGGTGTATGTGACCGGTTGCCTGAGTGAACGCTACCGCAACGATCTGGAAAAGGAAATGCCCGATGTAGATGCCTGGTTCGGTACAATGGAACTGCCTATTTTGCTCAAAACACTGAATGCAGATTACAAAAAAGAATTGATAGGAGAACGCTTGCTCAGCACCCCCTCTCATTATGCTTATCTTAAAATCAGTGAAGGGTGCAATCGTACCTGTTCTTTCTGCGCTATTCCGTTGATGCGTGGGGGTCATATTAGTCAACCTATTGAAAACTTGGTACAAGAAGCTGAAAAATTGGTGAGCCGGGGGGTGAAGGAAATTATGCTCATCGCTCAGGAATTGACTTATTACGGTCTGGATATTTACAAACGAAGAGCACTGCCTGAATTACTCAACCAACTTGCCGATGTGAAAGGCCTTGAGTGGATCAGGTTGCACTATGCTTATCCCAGTAAGTTTCCTCTTGAAGTACTTGATGTGATGAGAGAAAGAAGCAATATCTGTAATTACCTAGATATGCCCTTACAGCATGCCAGCAATGCCATGCTCAAAGCAATGAAAAGAAACATCACCCGCGAAGAAATGGAAGATCTCATTGTAGCCATCCGCGAAAAAGTACCGGGTATTTGTTTGCGTACCACTTTAATCGCAGGGTTTCCGGGCGAAACAGACGAAGACATCGAAGAACTTATTACTTTTCTGGAAAAACACCGCTTTGATAGGGTGGGAATCTTTCATTATAGCCATGAGGAAAATACAGGAGCATATCAGCTTACGGATAATGTTCCTGCAGATGTAAAAGCAGCCCGGGCTCAACGCATCATGGAAGTGCAACAGGAAATCAGTTATGAAAAAAATCAGGAAAGAGTCGGACAAATCATTCCTGTGCTCATTGATAAAAAAGAAGCCGGACGGTATATAGGCAGAACCGAGTTTGATAGTGTCGAAGTAGACAATGAAGTAATCATTCGATCTGATAAAAAACTTCCTATCGGTTCATTTGTGCAAGCCAAAATCACACGTGCCTTTGATTATGATCTGGAGGCCGAAGTAGTTGCATAATTTTCATTATCTTTTCAATTAAAATTGTTGGAGTATGCCATTTGAATGGAAGGGCGTTATGCCTGCGTTGACAACACCCATGACAACATCTGATCAAATCGATATGGATTTATTTGAACAGCAGGTAGACCGCCAACTACGAGCAGGTGCTAGCGGAGTGATCATAGGGGGCTCATTAGGGGAAGCCAGCGTCATTACAACAGATGAAAAAGAGAAGATGGTAAAAGCAGCGCAATCTGTTGCCGGAGAAAAAATTCCTGTTATCCTCAACATTGCGGAAGGTAATACAGCTATAGCTATTCAACAAATTCAATCAGCGGAAAAATGGGGTGCCAATGGTTTCATGCTGCTACCACCCATGCGCTATCGATCTGACGATCGGGAAACAGTCACCTATTTCACTACATTGGCAAGAGCTACCTCTCTTCCCATCATGATATATAATAATCCGGTGGATTATAAAATCAATGTAACACTCGAGATGTTTGAAGAACTGGCAGCCTGTTCGAACATAGGCGCTATTAAAGAATCCACCCGTGATGTTACCAATGTCACCAGACTTATCAATCGCTTCGGTTATCGATTTTCCATCCTCTGTGGAGTCGATACGTTGGCATTGGAAGAATTAGTAACCGGTGCCAAGGGTTGGGTGGCAGGATTGGTCTGTGCGTTCCCCGAAGAAACCATGGCTATTTATGCATTGGTGAAAGCTGGGAGAATACAGGAGGCCCTCCAAATTTATCGTTGGTTCATGCCACTGCTGGAATTAGATATTCATCCCAAACTGGTTCAATACATCAAACTCGCAGGTCAACTCAGTGGCTATGGAACAGAATGGGTTCGTGCCCCCCGATTGGTATTGGAAGGGGAGGAGCGAGTAGACATCAGCGGAATTATTCAACATGCAATTAACAATCGACCTAAACTGCCCGATTACCTTTCACTGCTTGACCAATACTAATATGGAACCCAACCAATCATTATCTTTTGTAGTTGATCAGGTGTTGCAACAATCTGTAACTGCCTTCCACCAATACCGACAAGTTCCTTCCGCCCGCAGGGCCGAATTCCTCCTACAAATCAGGGAGCAGATTCTCGCCCTGGGTGATGAGTTGATTAACACCGCTTCTGCAG
>JBJTJJ010000262.1:0-5102 GCA_046095445.1 Sediminibacterium sp. | reverse complement strand
GGTTAGCCCTGCGAGAAATGATGGCGATAGACTCATAGAGATTACCTGTAACAGCTTTTACATCTGTCAGGTTCTTAGTTTCCACCACGCTGGGGATGTTGGCACTCATTTGTCTTCTAAGTTTGCTCATTTGGTGATATTTTTTAAAAAGTTAATAGTTTGGGTTTTGATTTTGTTTACTTCTTCGAGGTGTTTACTTTCTGTGAATCGTTCAGTAAAATCATTGCATTCACTTAATACCTTTTCAAATCGCTCTTTTTGCTTTTCCTCATAACTCATATCAGCATATCGTTGATATGATTTAATAATAAGGTACTTATACTCGTCCGCTTTTTTTGAATCCGGGTAATTATCTGCAACAGCTCCAAAAGCGATGGCCGCGGCTTTATAATAGCCCAGGTTATAATATAGTTCAGCGCTTTTGTATTCCTTAGCTTCCATTTTGTCTCTGCACTGATCGATGATTTCAGTAGCTTCCTTGATTCGGGTGGAAGTAGGGTGTGTACTTAGGAATGCTTGCAACAACTGCATGGTTTTATTGGTATTGGTCTGGTCCAACTCAACCTTAGGGGACTGCTTATAAAAGCACATGGCCCTCATGAATTCACATTCCTCGGATTTGATACTGGTAGGGAAGTTCTCAACAAATGTTTTGAAGAGGTTTTCCGCATTCACGTAATCCTTATCATAGAAATATGAATAGGCAAATTTGTAGTACATATCCTCGTAGCGCTGCGAACCTTTTACATAAGGAAAGATCTCTTCGTATAACTGCTGAGCATATACCCAATCTTTCTTGGCGTAAAACTCTTCAGCCATTTTATACTTGTACTCAAAATCCTTGCTCTTCATGATCTTCCCGAATTTACCTGCACAGGATAAGGTAAGCAGGGAGACGGCAAGGAAATAAAAAACAGGAAATTTCTTCATAGAAGCGGGCAAAGTTAACTATTTACCGGCAATTTAAGTTACCTACTCCGGAGAGGGCGTTAAGGTTCTTTTAAAATGCCTCATTATCAGCGAAAAAGGCTGCCTCACCAGAGATGGTAAAGCAGCCTTATTGTGTCTATCGTCAGGGTTTATTTAGTATCCCCTTCGCCTTCTTTCAATTTTGCTTTGATTTCGGCCAGTGCACCCAAATCACCCAGCGTAGCTTTTTCTACTTTGGATTGAATGTTCTTAACAGCTTTTTTAGTGCTATCAGATTCTGCACGGGCTTCTTTCTTGGCGGATTCTTTTTGTTCAGTCTCCTGTTGCTCGCGGATGCGGGTATGACTCAGCAGGATACGCTTTTCGTTTCTATCGAACTCGATTACTACGAATTGAGCAGATTCATCCACTTGTAAGTTCTTACCATCTTCCTTCGCCAGGTGACGATTAGGAACAAATCCTTCTAGTCCATAAGACAATTGTACCAGGGCACCCTTATCTTCTTTCCTTACGATGGTTCCTTCGTGCAAGGTACCTACAGCGAAAGTTTCTTCAAGTGCATTCCAGGGATCTTCTTCCAATTGCTTATGTCCAAGCTGGAGTTTACGGTTTTCTTTATCGATGCTCAGGATAATGATATCAATTTTCTCTCCCACTTTGGTGTAATCTCCCGGGTGATTGAATCGCTTCAACCAACTGAGATCGCTAATGTGAATCATACCACCAATACCCGGCTCCAGTTCAACAAACACACCGTAAGGAGTAATGTTTTTTACCAGACCTTGGTGCTTGCTGCCTTCAGGGAATTTGGTTTCAATATCATTCCAAGGATCCTGTGTCATTTGCTTGATGCTAAGACTCATTTTACGGGCATCCTTATCGAGGGTTACCACTTTTGCCTCATACTCATCGTGCAGTTTAAAGAATTCCTTGGCGTTGATGGGTGTGTTAGCCCATGTAATTTCAGATACGTGTACCAGACCTTCAACACCAGGTTGAATCTCCAGGAATGCACCATAATCTTCAATATTCACCACTTTACCTTTTACTACACTACCTTCCTCCAAACCTGCTGGCAATACATCCCAAGGATGAGGTGTCAGTTGCTTCAGACCGAGAGAAATACGCTTCTTATCATCATCAAAATCAAGTACAACTACTTGTAATTTCTGATCCAATTTCACCACTTCACTTGGGTGAGAGATACGACCCCAAGAGATATCGGTGATATAGAGCAGACCATCGAGGCCACCCAAATCCATGAATGCACCGAAATCTGTGATGTTTTTCACCACACCTTCCAGTACCTGTCCTTTTTCGAGTTTGCTCATGATCTCAGCACGTTGTGCTTCGATATCACTTTCAATCAGTGCTTTGTGAGATACAACAGCATTCTTGATGGTTTCATTGATCTTAACGACTTTGAATTCCATCGTTTTTCCAACAAACTGATCATAATCTGTAACGGGTTTCACATCAATTTGTGATCCGGGCAGGAAGGTTTCCATTCCGAAAACATCCACGATCAATCCACCTTTTGTCTTGCTGGTTACAGTACCGGTGATAACTTCACCTGTCTTGTGCACTTCAACAATTCTTTCCCAGGCACGATAGATGCGGGCAGATTTTCTGCTGAGGTGAAGATTTCCCTGACGGTCTTCTTTCTCAACTACCATTACTTCCACTTCATCCCCAACTTTCAGTCCGGGTACATCGCGGAATTCATTCAAAGAAACCAATCCGTCACTTTTAAATCCGATGTTAACTACAACATCAGTTTTGGTAAGAGCTACCACTGTTCCGCGGATAATCTCACCGTCTTCAATTTGAACGAAAGTCTGATCGTAGACTTTGTCATATTTTACACGATCAGTTTCTGCATAATGACTCACATTGCGCTTGTCAATGCTCCAGTCAAAATCATCATGTGCCGTTGCAGCTGGCACGGTCTCAGGTGCATTTGTTGTCGCAGTAGCGGACTGTTCAACCGGTTGAGCGGCAGCCGTCTCCTGAGCATCTGCGTTTAATTGTTTGGTAATGAACTTCATAAAAAACCCGCTTTTTTTAATTCGGGGTGGCAAAGGTACGAAGTCCATCCGTAATCACCTATAAAATCGGGAATTTTTAGTGAGTTCAATCATACTATACATTAAATATTCTATATATTTTTATGTATATGATTTACAATGCATTGATAGATTCGAATGCAAAAATTCTGCGCTGCCATTCCTTGAGTCCCGCGATAGTGAAACCTGACCATTCAATGCTACAACATTGAAACAGTAACATAATTGCCTGGAGTTCAATTTGTCTCCCGGTGAAGTCGAATACTTATCGGAGCATCGAAATCGATCAACAAGACGATATCTTACCAGAAAATAGTATAAAGGGCAGTAAGTATTCCTGCCACCAGCAGGGTGCCTGCCAGAAAAAAAGGATGCATTTCCCACAAGCTTCCACCCGGCTGTAAGCCCTTTGGGCGAACACCCCTCTTGTTTTCGTACCAGCTAATGAGCACCATGCCCATCACACAAATCAGGAATACAAAACCCATTCTATCTATAAAAGGCATTTCATATACCCCGTCTGCATTCAATACAGAAAAACCCGAAGCAGCGAGTGAAGAGAGATCAAAGAATTGAGGTAGAAACTTGAAAAGTACAGAGAGGAAGAATCCGCCAATCGTAGCAAAAAGCGCAGCATTGGATGTAGCTTTTTTCCAGAAGAACCCTAAAATGAACATGGCGAAAATACCGGGTGATACAAAACCAGTATATTCCTGGATATACTTAAATCCTCCTTTTTCAATTCCAAGATGCGGAGCAATTAAAATTGCAATCACCATTGCAACAACAATGGCATATTTCCCGGCTGTCACCAGCGCTGACTCACTCGCTGTAGGATTTATTTTTTTCTGATAAAGATCTAATGTGAAGATGGTTGATATGCTGTTGGCCTTACCTGCCAGTGAAGCAACGATTGCTGCCGTCAATGCTGCAAAGGATAAACCTTTCAAACCTACAGGCAAAAGATTAAGTAAGGATGGATAAGCTTTATCTGCCATGAGTTGTCCATTCTCCCCCAATAATTCTCCCTGGGAAAAATAACCCTTCTGATTTAATACAAAGGCTGCAATGCCCGGAAGGACCACAATCACTGGCATAAGTAACTTGAGAAAAGCCGCAAATAATATTCCATTACGCGCAGTTGGCAAACTAGCACCAAGTGCGCGCTGAGTAATATATTGGTTACAACCCCAATAGTTGAGATTAACAATCAACATGCCGCCTATCAGTACCGATAACCCGGGTAAATCGAGATAGCTGGGATTGTCCTTTTTCAATATCATGTGAAAATGATCGTTGGCCTCGTTATATAATATATGCAAACCGTTCATTACACCGCTTTGGCCATAAATCTGACTCACCAAACCAAGTGCCAGATAGGTAGTTACCAATCCACCTATTACCAAAAAGAACACCTGAATCACGTCTGTATAACCAATTACTTTCATTCCTCCGAGTGTAATGAATATGGCAAAAACCCCCAATAAATACATACAGGTTGTAATGGAAATACCACTGATACTATGAATTGCCAGCGCGCCCAGATAAAGAATGGAAGTAAGATTAACTACCACATACAATAAAAGCCAAAAAATTGCCATGATCATGGCTACCGTATCATTGTACCTGGTTTGTAAAAATTGTGGCATGGTATATATCTTATTTCTAAGATATACGGGTATAAAAAAGATAGCAACGATTAAAAGTGAAGCAGCTGCCATCCATTCATAAGTTGAAATGGCCAATCCCATAGTGAATCCGTTGCCACTCATGCCGATCATTTGTTCAGCAGAAATATTGGAAGCAATCAAGGATGCTCCAATAGCCCACCAGGTAAGAGATCCTTCTGCCAGAAAAAAATCATGGGATGCAGCGATGGTTGTTTGCTTTTTTTTCCTGTAAACCATGTATCCATAGCCACTAACTATAATAAAATAGAAAAGAAAAACAATGTAATCGGTGGTTTGCAAGACTTTCATTGAGATGATTTTTTCGGGGATTCGAATAACTGAAGATACTCCTTTCTGTCCTATTCACCCGCATAGTTTAACTGAAAATATACATGCAGATGCAGTAAATATTATGTATTGAATTGTTGTACCATAC
>JBJTJJ010000261.1:0-1697 GCA_046095445.1 Sediminibacterium sp. | reverse complement strand
ATAAATTTCTTTTACCTGGGTGCTGCTCTTCACTTCATACGCATACCATTGGCCGTCTTTTTTCACCAAAATATCTACTGCGCACAACAAACCCTCATACTGAAACGCTGCCTCATAGATTACGGTTACCCCGGCTGCAATCAACTCAGCAGTCTTCTTGACGGAGAGCGCATACTGGTAAGGTTCCGGGGGTGAAGCATCATATCCTCCGGGAAACAAATCTCTTGCCAGCATTCCGAGCCGGGTACCGGCATCAAAGATCTGTTGCTGACCTTCATCAATCGGGTCTTTTAATCCGGGATGGAACTTATGCAACCAAAGCCGCAAGCTACATTGCCAGCCATAGAGAAAAGTGGACTTGGAAAGGATATGTTTAGGCGGAAGGTTCATCGGCTGATGGAAGTTCTAAAGACCCCTCCGGTGTTTGTTTGATTAATTTGTCTGCGATATTTTTAGTCGTGGTAGCGCCCATCTTTTTCAATTCCTCCGCACGGGTAATCAGACTTCCCCTGCCCGTATAAAATTGTTTGTAGGCATCATCGAATGTATCATTGGCTTCGCGCAATTTTTTCTTTACCCCATCCATGTTGTCCAGGAAGCCACAAAACTTATCATACAGCGCTCCCGCTTTTTCGGCTATGGTTGTTGCATGCTGATTTTGTTTTTCAATGCGCCAGATATCTGCAACGATTTTCAATACTGCCATCAGGTTGGTCGGACAAACCAGCATTATGTTCTTATCATAGGCATACTTCCATAAGGTATCATCTTTTTTCATGGCTTCCAGGAAAGCCGGCTCAATGGGAACAAACATAAGTACATAGTCCAGCGCTTCCGCATAGCGACCATATTTCTTTTTCGAAAGAGAATCTATGTGTCGGTAGATGGAAGCCAGGTGTTCCTGCAATGCCTTTTCCTTTTCATCCACATCAGCCGCATTGACATATTTATCCCATGCCACCAGAGACACTTTGGAATCGATGATGACCCGGCGCTTATCCGGATACTCGATCATCACATCAGGCTGCAAACTGTTCCCATCTTCATCTTTGATCACCTTTCCGGAAGCATCCTTTAAATATTGCTGTACAAAATAATTATGGTCCTTGATCAGTCCGCTGTGCTCCAACAGGGTTTCCAATACCATCTCACCCCAATCTCCCATAGTTTTAGAATTCCCCTTCAATGCAGTTGCCAGGTTATTCGCTTCCTCACTCACCCGCACAGAACTTTGTACGAGTTTCTCAATTTCTTTAGAGAGACTGAACCGCTCATTCGATTCTTTTTGATAAGCATCCTGTACGGCTTTTTTGAAACCCGTCAGTTCCTGTTGTAAGGGTTGTAGTAGCTGACCCAGCTTCTCCTCATTCTTTGAAACCAGCTGCTGCGTATTCCCGCTGATTAACCGGGTTGCCAATAATTCTATCTCATTCTTCATGGCATCACTGATCTGTTGCTGTGCCTTTTTGGCTTCTTCCAGTTGCTGCCGGGTAATGTTCAATCTTTCATCCAATAAAAGTCCCTGCTTTTCAGCCGCTTCCATGCGGGCACGATCAGCGTCATGAGCTGCTTTTTCTACCCGAAGTAATTCATCGAGCCGCAGCATATTTTCTTCCAGCAATTGGCGGGAAGACTTTTGCAACTGATAAGCAATCAGATAACCCAGCAACACTCCCACGAGGGCAATAACAACATAA
>JBJTJJ010000260.1:0-1379 GCA_046095445.1 Sediminibacterium sp. | reverse complement strand
ATACCTACCCTCATGGCTGGCGACCAATGCTACGGCTGCCGAAGAGGGTGTTGAGGAAGCTACCAAAGCACTCGCTGCAGGCACTCCATTGGCAACCCTGAGTAAAAAAGCACGCATGGGGTACGATGCAATTAATAACGCACCTGTTATTGCTGGATGGAAATGTATCCTGAATTTACCGGCCTTTATCATCGTTGCACTGATTACCATGCTAGCTTACCTCGGTATTCAGGAAAGTAAAAAAGGGACCAATGCAATGGTCATATTCAAGATCGCCGTTATCTTACTGGTAATCGTTATTGGTTTTTTCTATGTAGATATCCGTAACTGGGATCCTTTCTTTCCCAACGGACTGACCGGTGTTTTATCGGGTGTGTCTTCCGTATTCTTTGCCTATATTGGATTTGATGCCATTTCTACAACTGCGGAAGAATGTAAAAATCCGCAACGTGATCTGCCCCGCGGTATGGTCTATTCCTTGTTGATCTGCACCGTACTCTACGTCTTGATTGCGCTGGTATTGACTGGCATGGTTTCCTATACACAACTAAAGGTGGATGATCCCCTGGCTTTTGTTTTCGATCAACTTAAATTATACAAAGTTGGGTACCTGGTTTCTGTCAGCGCTGTTGTTGCAACTACCAGTGTATTGTTGGTATTTCAGTTGGGTCAACCACGTATTTGGATGAGTATGAGCCGTGATGGACTCCTCCCTAAAAAATTCGCTACCGTACATAAAAAATTTCAGACACCTTCTTTTGCTACCATCGTTACAGGAGTATTGGTGGGTATTCCTGCTATGTTCGTATCCAGCGGCACCATGACAGATCTCACCAGTATCGGCACTCTTTTTGCTTTTGTGTTGGTATGTTTCGGAGTACTTGCTTTGCCTCGGTTGCCCGAGGAAGGTGGCCGCAGCATTTTTAAATTGCCCTATATCAATGGCCAGTTTATATTACCTGCTTTGGTAGCCATCATGTTATTCTTGATGCGTGACCGCATGGTCAGTGCTGTAAAAAATCTCAACAATGAGGGGTACCAGGAATTATTGTTCCTGGTGTTTGTTGCTCTTTCTGTTTTTGCAGCCATCAGAACTTTTCAAAGAAAATATTCCCTGATCCCTGTGGTAGGAGGCTTGTCCTGCCTGTACCTGATGATAGAGATTCCGGCTATCAGCTGGACCTGGTTTTTCGTTTGGATGGGTATAGGACTGACCATTTATTTTATCTATGGCCGCAGGCACAGTCGATTGGCTGGTTCCGGAGAATAGCAATCGCTGTTGTAACTTTGCTTTATGAAATATCAACCGGGAGATGAGATCCTAGTTTTGCTGAGCAATGAAACCGGCAAAGTGGTGGAAATCATCAATGATGAAATGG
>JBJTJJ010000259.1:0-2082 GCA_046095445.1 Sediminibacterium sp. | reverse complement strand
GCCGGAGTAATTGACGAACACTCACACATCGCTGCAGCATCAATCAACGAAGGGGGACAGTCCGTTACCTCTGAAGCGCGCATTGCTGACAACCTGAATCCGGAAGACATTAATATATATAGACAACTCAGTGGAGGGGTTACCTCTTCCCATATCCTGCATGGTTCTGCCAATACAATCGGTGGTCAAACACAGATGATCAAGTTGCGCTGGGGTGCTAATGCAGACGATCTGATGTTTAAGGGATGGGATCCTTTTATCAAATTCGCTCTGGGAGAAAATGTGAAGAGAACAACTTCCAGCAACAACAATCGCTTCCCCGACACAAGAATGGGTGTTGAACAAATTCTTACCGATGCGTTTACTCGTGCTCAGGATTATGAGAAGGCCATGAAAGCAGATCCCAATGGAACAAGAAGAGATCTTGAATTAGATGCGCTGGTTGAGATCATGAACAAGAAGCGTTTCATTACCTGCCACTCTTATGTTCAGAGCGAGATTACAGCTGCCATGAGGGTTGGAGAAAAGTTTGGTGTAACCTTCAATACGTTCACGCACATCATGGAGGGATACAAGGTGGCAGACAAAATGAAAGCACACGGATCGAATGCGTCTACCTTCTCTGACTGGTGGTATTATAAAGTAGAGGTAACGGATGCGAATGCATACAATGCTGCTATCATGCAAAAGGTCGGACTGAATGTTTGTATTAATTCCGATGACGCGGAAATGGCAAGACGCCTGAACCAGGAAGCCGGCAAAACAGTTCGCTATGGCGGAGTGGGGGAAGAAGATGCCCTGAAAATGGTTACCCTGAATCCGGCGAAAGCGCTGCACATCGACAGCCGCGTGGGTAGTCTGAAGGCAGGAAAAGATGCTGATGTGGTGATTTGGAGCGACCATCCATTGAGTGTTTATGCCAAGGCAGAAAAAACCATTGTAGATGGCATCGTATACTTCGATCGGGAAAAAGATATGGAGCAACGCAAGAAGATTGCTGCAGAACGTTTCCGCTTGACACAAAAAATGATTGGAGATAAAAGAGCAGGTGCTCCCACCAGGCCAGCCGAACCAAGTTGGCAGATTTTAATGGGATGCGGAGATCATGAACACAAAGATGGCATCTTTACTATTGACGCAGAAGACATCCAATCACAACATTAATCACCATCTGCTTTGGCAGACTATTTATAAAAGTATGTGTATGAAAAAATTACTCACTATATGCTGGTTAAGCTGTTTTGCTATTCCGGCATTTTCACAAGAAGTTGTTTATCCCGCACCCGACTTCAAAGGAAAAACCTTTATCACCAACGGAACCATTCATGTGGGCAATGGTACCATAATTGACAACGGCAACATCGTAATTACCAACGGAAAGATTACTGCTGTTGGCGCTTCCGCTGTTTCGCCTGGCAGCAACGATCGTGTAATTGATGCCAAAGGAAAACATGTTTATCCGGGATTGATTTTGGCCAACACCGACATTGGCTTAAAAGAAATTGCCAATGGTGTTCGCGCCAGCAATGACTTTTCTGAACTAGGCGATTTCAACAGCAACATTCGCTCTATTGTTGCTTACAATACCGACTCCCGCGTTCCTGCGGTATTGCGCAGTAATGGTATTTTGCTCGCCAATGTAGCCCCCCAGGGTGGCGTAGTAAGCGGCAGCTCTTCTGTCGTACAACTGGATGCATGGAACTGGGAGGATGCCGCTTATCAACCCGACATTGGAATGCACATCAATCTTCCCAGCTTCATTAGTCGCGGTGGCGGCAGACGATTTGCAGGTTTTCCCGGATTTCCTGGCGCTGATGCGGGAGGAAGTTCCGCTACCGAAAAAGTAGAAGAAATCAAGGCTTTCTTCCGCGAAGCGAAAGCCTATATCCAGGAACCAGCCCACAGCAAGATAAACCTCAAGCTGGAGGCGATGCGCCCCCTACTGGAGAAAAAACAAAAGCTTTTTGTTCATGGAGACCAAATCAAACAAATGCTGATTGCCATCGACTTTGTGAAAGAATTCGGATTCGACGTGGTAATTGTCGGCGGCAGCGAAAGCTTTCAAATGGCGGACTTGCTGAA
>JBJTJJ010000258.1:0-9974 GCA_046095445.1 Sediminibacterium sp. | reverse complement strand
GTTTGTTTCCTGCGAAAATAAAGTTTAGCAGGGAATAATCAGGCACCCTTTCTTTTTTTGGACAGATAATATAGCGGTAAACCGGCCAGCGTGATACCAACCCCCAGTAATGAATGGATCAGCCGGCTCTCGCCGTGCAGATACTGTCGTACATCGGTAACCAAGGTGATTACCAGAAAGGAGGCCGTAAATAAGACAAAAACCAGCGGCACCCATGGATATCCGGGCACCCGGTAACTGCGTTCTGCCCGGGGGTAACGATAGCGCAGCATCATCATTCCCAGAATACTCATTCCATAAAAAAACCAGCTTACAAAAATGAGCATATCAGTAAGCATATCGAAAGAGCCGGATACAATCAACACTATTGTCCATGCGCCATTGAGCCAGAGAGCATTGCCTGGTGTATGAAACCTAGGATGCACCTTACCCGCCCAACTAAAAGCTGACTGTGAAGCGCCCCAGGCAAAAGTGACACGGGCGGTTGAGAGTATATTCCCATTGGCTGCTCCTAACGTAGAAATTACAACCAATAGGGTGATTATCAGCGCTCCGGTTTTACCTGCTGCTGCAAGTGCCGCATCTGATGCTACCCAGGAAGATCCAGCCATCTGAGTGGGAGATAAGACATAAGCAAAAGAAGCATTCAACGACACATATACCACTATACAAATGAGCAATCCGGCAAACAAACTGATGGGAATATTACGGCGTGGGTCTTTGATTTCACCTGCGATAAAAGTAATGCTGTTCCAGCCATCATACCCCCAGAACGCACCTGATAGAGCGGCCATCCAGGCAGCAAGTGCAGCCCAACCGGTAGGTTGGGTAATCAGTTTTTCTGAATAGTTATCAAAACTTCCTTTAGAAGAACTGAAAAGACCAACCACCAATAAAATAATGGCAAGCAACTTGATCCAGGTAAGTAGCCGCTGCAAAGCAGCACTTCTGCCCAGACTATAATAGTTGAGCCATGTCAGCAGTAAAACAAGAAAGATGGTTAACAATTTAACGCCGGCATTGTCTAGAGGAAGTATATCACCTATGAATGGAATGTGCCAGACAACTGACTGTGCCAATGTATCTGTGAATTGAGGTAATGGGAAAAAGTACCCCAGATAGGTGGCACATACATAGGCAACAGATGCATTTCCTGCCGTATTGAAAACTGCGAATGCTGCCCAACCATAGAGATAGGCAAACTGCTCACCATACATCTTTTGGAAAAACACGTATTGTCCGCCCGTTTCGGGAAATTGTGCTGCCAGTTCTGCATTGGACAAAGCACCGAAGAGAGTGATGATACCTGCCAGCGCCCAGACTTCCAGCAACCAGACCGATGACCCCAATTGAGACATCATGAGTGCCGGCTTCATGAATACACCTGAGCCAATGATTCCCCCTGCCACAATAGCTATGGTAGAGGACAAACCCAATGTTCTGCGCAACCCACTCATCAGAAATATTTGATTAAATATAATGTAAAGAGCCCATCTTCACACACTATATTATTAGTATCTTTATTCGGAAAGCGTCTTTTGGTATCCTAGCATTTTTATCAAATAGAGCATCCTATGTCAAAACTTTTATTTCTCCTTCCTCTGTTTTGGTGGCAGACCCAGGTCAAATGGGAAACAGATTTAGATACCGCCATCAAAATGGCGAGTGAAAAAAATAAAACTGTTCTACTGAATTTTTCCGGCTCAGATTGGTGTGCTCCCTGTATACAAATGAAAAAGAATATTTTTAACCACCCTGATTTTGTTGCCTGGTCATCGCAAAATCTTGTGATGGTCAATGCTGATTTTCCCAGAAGCAAAAAAAACAAACTGACGGCAGAACAGCAAACCCGCAATAATAGAATGGCTGAACAATACAACCGGTCAGGAATTTTTCCACTAACTGTTTTGTTGAATCCCGATGGCTCTATACGAAAAACCTGGGAAGGCATGCCTAAACTTTCTGCAACCGAATTTCTACAGGAAATACAAAATAGCATATCGCATCAACCTTAATCTTAATTGTATGCAGCAACTTATTTTTTTTCGAACTATTTCATCGGTTCAAATCCAAAAAGCAATTGGATGGTTGGGGATTTTTGGATTTGCTATTGTTTTTTTGATAGGATGTACGACGGTAAAGGAATACCAGAAGAATAAATTGAATGACAGCGAGATGGTGCTAACGAATCGAAAAATTGAAAAGACTGAACTCAGCTTTCTTTCCTATAGAGAGGGCGCATCCGGAGCCAATGCCGGCAAAAGTGGTGGCGGCTGCGGTTGCAATTAATTTTGGTTTGAAATTATCGCAAAATGAAAAAACTCACGCTCAGTACGATAGCCCTCTATCTGGGAATTTTATCGGTTTTTGCAAACCCTTTGAAACAGAACGACTCTGCTTATAAGAAAAGAAAACTAAGTTTTGAAGAAGCTAACCTGGTTTCCAGTTATTATCAACAGGATGGACGAAATTCATCGATAACCGGTGGTATAGGAACGGAAAAATTAACAGACCTGTCAACTCAATTTTCTATCAAACTAACTAAAGTTGACCGCAAATGGAGGAAACATACCTTCGACCTGGAATTGGGAATTGATCACTATACTTCAGCTTCCTCAGACAGAATCGACCTGAAGGCCAACTCTTCCGCGTCTTACAACGATACTAGATTTTATCCTTCTCTCAACTGTTCCATGGAAAATGAAAAAAAGGGAACAACCATTGGTGCCGGTGGCTCATTATCTGTTGAGTTTGATTATATCTCTGTTGGCGGACAATTCAATGCTTCGAAAAAAACGAAGGACAAAAGTGGAGAATGGGGAATCAAAGTCTTTACTTATCTGGACAATTTAAAAATGATCTTACCGGTTGAACTCCGATCGGGGCCGTTCATACCCAGGGGTACCCAATATCCATGGACCGATCGCAATACTTTCGGAAGCAGTTTCAGCTATACACAAATTGTAAATACCCGATTACAATTGGCCCTTTTAGCAGATGTGATTTATCAACAGGGCTTTTTAGGACTTCCCTTCCATCGTGTATATTTTACAGATAACTCTGTACACATGGAAAACCTTCCAACAACGCGTTGGAAAATTCCTGTATCACTGCGCTTCAGTTATTTTGCATCAGATCACCTGATTGTACGCGGCTACTACCGATATTATCAAGATGACTGGAACTTATCAGCGCATACACTGAGTATTGAACCCGTTATCAAGCCAACTGCCTTCTTTTCTATTAGTCCGTTTTATCGCTTGTATGTTCAGCAGGCAACCAAGTACTTTGCCCCTTATCAGGTGCATACCGCTGCCAATCGATTTTATACCAGCAACTATGACTTGTCAACTTTTACCAGTCATTTCTTCGGCTCCGGAATACGACTGGCACCACCGGGTGGAATTCTGGGCTGGTCGAACCTGAGCGCACTGGAACTCCGGTATGGTCATTATACCAGAACCAATAATCTGGTGTCGGATGTTCTCTCACTCAACCTCACCATTCGTTGATACTCAGGGACGGAGTCCGAAAAAAGTAATCTGCTTTCCCTCCTCCGCGTAGCAGGCGCGGCGAAACAAAACCATTCCTTGTAACATAAATTGAATGGAGCTACCACACAGCGGGTGAACCCCTTCCGCTACCCGCCACTGCACCGGCTGACCCAACTGTATTGCCGGACAATCACTGCCTTGCAGATAAGTATTCAATGAACTTAGTTGCTGTTGTAGTAACTGAAAATGTACCGGATCACGTACCTGCCAGCAAAGACGGCCCTCTGGGTCTGATACTACCGGATCAAGGGTAACCAACCATTGGTGCTGGGTACTACAAATTCTTTGCATCCAACGGATCAGGGTATCTTCCATACCCTCCCTTGCGAGAAAAGATGCCACACATCCGGCCTGCTCCGGCAATAAAAGCCTGTCACGCACCTCCCCGGGTAACTGCACCGTCAACCAATAATGCCACCAGTTCCGGGTGGTTCTTTTTTCACTAATTCCCGCTGACATCTCCGTTACCATAAAAAATACAGTTAATAATTATTTTAGCATAAAAATACTAATTATTTTAGCATTTTAAAAATTCATTTATGCTACCGGAAAAAGGATATGAAACTGCGTACAAGGGATCGAAGGATTTTTCACAGCTGGAAGTGCCAACTGCCAATGCCACCGGCTTTGGAGCTGCCGCCGATGATTACATGGAGAGAGGCATCGACCTGAATGAACAGCTCATCAGCAACAAACCCTCCACGGTTTTTTTTCGCATGAGCAGCGAAGCCATGCAGGAGGCCGGCATTTTTCCGGGGGATGTGCTCATTGTCGACCGGAGCATCCCCGCAAAACATGGTAAAGTGATTATTGCCGTGGTGAATGGAGAGATGATGGTGCGGCGACTGATGCAACAGCGGGGCAAAACATGGTTAGCTGCCGACAACAAAAATATTCCTCCCCTGAGTGTAGATGTAGCGCATGAGTTAACGGTGTGGGGAGTTGTCGTTTATGCCATCCATACTGTATGAAATGCGTGCCATCGTAGATTGCAATAGTTTTTACTGCTCCTGTGAGCGACTCTTCCGGCCGGGACTCGACCAGCGGCCTGTGGTGGTATTGAGCAACAATGACGGATGTATCATTGCCCGCAGTGATGAAGCCAAACAACTCGGCATCGCCATGGGGGAACCTTATTTCAAAGCCCGCCCTCTGATAGAAAAAAGCAAAATAGCTACTTTCTCCTCCAACTATTATCTCTATGGAGACATGAGCTGGCGGGTAATGGAATGCATGCGCAGTCTGCTGCCACCCGAATGTGTCGAAGTATACTCCGTTGACGAAGCATTTCTCGATCTGAGTCATTTACCCGTTGAACAGGTACATAGCTACTGCCTGGTAATCAAAGAAAGAATTGAGCAGTGGACGGGGATCCGTGTATCCATCGGGGCTGCACCCACCAAGGTGCTTAGCAAAGTAGCCAACCGCCTCTGCAAGAAAAACAAGATTGCCACGGGTGGTGTACTGGTACTCGATGATCCGAAAAAAATAACAGAAGCGCTGCAACAAACAGCGGTAGCAGATATCTGGGGCATCGGTCGACAGTACGCAGAAAAACTTCGGTCCATGGGCATTCACACAGCAGAAGACCTGCGCGCACAAAATACTGCCTGGGCAAGAAAAATATTGGGAGGCGTAACCGGCGTTCGCCTGCTGCATGAACTTCAGGGTATGCCTTGCATCGGGATGCTCGAAGAATTGGTAACCAAAAAAATGATCGCCACCACACGTATGTTCGGAAAAGATGTGCAGGAACTCAGTGCCATCCGGGAAGCCATCGCTACCTATACTTCCCGCGCAGCGGAAAAACTGCGGCGACAAAAAGGAGCTGCTTCCTGCATCCATATTTTTCTCATCCCTAAGTCCCCGCCTGCCGGCGGAAGATTCAGACACGGACCGGTAGTGGGAACCTATGCTACTCTTCCCCGTGCTACCGATGCCACCAACGACCTGATCAAGCCGGCACTACAAATGGTGCAGGAGATATTTGAAGAAGGACTCATCTACAAAAAAGCGGGCGTGATGTTATCAGGAATCGTTCCCCGAGATGCCGTACAGGGCTCCTTATTTGAAGCAGAAGATGCCAGAAAAGCTGCCCTGATGAAAATGATAGACAATGTGAACTTTGCCATGCGTGGTCACCTGCTCAATTTTGCAGCAGCAGGTACCGCAGGTCACTGGAAAATGCGACAAGAAATGCGCAGTCCCCGCTATACAACACGCTGGGAAGAATTGTTCCTGATCCGTTAGTTAACCCGGCCCGGAAAACGTTCCATCAACATCCGCATAGCGGTGGAAGCAGCAGCAGCACGAGAAGTGTTTTTCTCAGGAATCACTCCCTGCACAGCTCCCTGCCACAATAACTCGCGCTTAAGAGCGTCTACCACATGCACAGAAACAGTTCCTTCCCGATAACGACCTACTTCAACCGTTTCACTCTTCCAGGTATAATTGCGCTGACCAATATATCGGGGAGCACCATCGGTACGAAAATCAGTTTGTCGGGTTTGAACCTGTTCCTTGACCACGATTCCAATGTTAATGAGCCAGTTCGGGCGATCGGAAACGCGTTCATATCCCCGCTGTTGTAATTCTGCAGCGATTGCCTGCTGTAATTCAGCAATACCGTCCGCAAACTGCGCTGTAATGGTATCACCACTGGCTTTTACCTCATAAAATCCGAATGTTCTTTTCTCCTGCCAGTTAACCCCCGGTGCCGACTCTACCGGCAATACACGAATGGCTGTGCAAGAAGAAAAAGCTAACAGTACGATGATAATCAGAATAGGTCGCATAAAGAAATTTTGAGAATGACAATGAAGAAAAATATACAACAAAAACGCTAAACCAGATCATCAAAATTGAAGTGATTGCCTCTTTGAATTATGCGAACCACCGGACGATGCAACTGGAGTCGTTTGATCAGGTAATTTGAATAGAGTAACCGCCACAAACCGACTTTAGCATCTACCTCCCCGATACCAACGAAGACCTGCTTTTTATTTTTTTCATGTATACGTAAGCCCTTGACATTGATTTCCCCATTGAACAAATTAATTCGGAGATAATCCATATTGATCAGTCTACCCGTATATTCTTCACTGTATTTCTCAATCAGGTAACGAGCCACGGGAGAAATAAATATTGCAAGCAGAATGAACAAGGCTACCAGCGAGGCAAGGGTAAAGAGCAGAATTTTCTTCCAATTAAACATAGTGAGTATCAAAGATTCCGTTGGGGAATTGGTTGGGATTATTGCAAAATAAGAAACTTTCTCAATTATCGGGGTTACCAGTATATCTAGATAGCCGGTCAATAACAGGTGGGTAAAAATATGGAGGAAATATCCCCCTTACCATTAAATTTGCTGAATTATTCAGGCATGAAACCTACGCTCTCCTCCAACGAATCCATCCCATCGGCTAAGAAGAAAATCATTGTTTTAGGCAGCGGTCCCAACCGCATTGGCCAGGGAATCGAATTTGATTATTGTTGTGTACATGGTTTATTGGCCATTAAGGAGTGTGGATTTGAAGCCATCATGGTGAACTGTAATCCTGAAACCGTTTCCACCGATTTCGATATGGCCGATAAGCTTTATTTCGAGCCGGTATTTTGGGAACATTTGTGGGAAATCATTGAGTTGGAAAAACCCGACGGAGTAATTGTTCAGTTGGGGGGTCAAACTGCCTTGAAACTTGCCAAGCGCTTACACGAAAAAGGCGTGAACATCATAGGAACCTCTTTTGACAATATGGATATTGCCGAAGACAGAGGGCGGTTCAGTGATCTCCTCAAGGAAATAAATATCCCTTACCCGCGCTATGGTACAGCTTACACTGCCGATGAAGCTATCGAAGTTGCCAATCAGGTCGGATATCCTGTATTAGTGAGACCCAGTTATGTTCTGGGGGGTCAACGTATGCGCATTGTCATCAATGATGAAGATGTAGAAAAAGCGGTGGTGAGTCTGTTGAAACACCTGCCCGGCAACAAAATTTTGATCGACCATTTCCTGGATCGGTGTCAGGAAGCCGAAGTCGATGCCATTTTCGATGGGGAAGACTTCCATATTATGGGTGTAATGGAACATATCGAGCCCGCAGGTATTCACAGCGGTGACAGCAATGCCGTTCTTCCGGCATTCAACCTCTCTCCCCTGCTGGTGGAAACCATGGAACAGTATGCTGAAAAAATTGCACGTGCACTGGATATCAGGGGACTGATTAACATCCAGTTTGCTATCAAAGACAACAATGTCTATGTAATCGAAGCCAATCCGCGTGCTTCCCGCACCACCCCCTTCATTGCAAAAGCCTATCAGATTCCCTACTTGAACATAGCTACCAAAGTAATGCTGGGTGTGGCCCGCCTCAAAGATTTTACTCTGGTCAAAAAGCTAGAGGGCTATGCCATCAAAGAACCCGTTTTTAGCTTCAACAAGTTTCCAGGCGTGAACAAAGAGTTGGGCCCCGAAATGAAAAGTACCGGCGAGTCCATTCGTTTTATCAAAGACCTGAAAGATCCCTACTTCCGAACACTGTATAAGGAAAGAAGCATGAACCTTAGTAGGTAATAACACCTAATTTTCTATCCGTTTTTTCACGGAATTTCTAGACCGCCAATAATTCATTCAGAAACCCGTGTAAGTTTCCCGGATGAATGGTATTGCCCGCAACCATTGGAAACCGGTTCCCTTCCTTCGACTAGGTATTCCATTAGTAGCAGGCATCACTGCTGCTCATTTCTTACCTCGCTTTCCTGAAGCCAGCAACTTACTCTACATCCTTGGACTTATCTGGATAGGATCTGAATTCATCCCGGTCAGCAGAAGTAAAAATCTTGGAATTTATAGGGGGGCACTTTTGCTATGCACTGTTCTGGTCGCCGGCTATAGTCGAACCTTTCCCTTATTGCAACCAGCTAATTCATCACTATCCGGTCAGGGTCTGCAGGAACTGGCATTGGTACTGGAACAACCCTTACAACCGACAATCAAAGGTTATAAAACCATCGCAGGCAAAATTTTCATCACCAACAACGGAAGATTTACCCGACTGCCCGGAAAAATATTGGTGTACGCTGATACTTCGTTGCAGCCCGGAATAACAACAGGGACAGTATTGCTCACCAGAGCAAAATTGCTGGCCTTACCAAAAGCAATGAATCCGGGAACATTCGACGCAGCAGCTTATTATCATAAAAAGCAAATCATTTACCGTTGCTATATCACAAGTCAGTTTACACGACGGGCAAACAGCGATAGGAGCACATTTTTAAGCAGAATAATTGAACAGTTGCAACAAAAATGTCTGAAAATTTTTGAGCGTTGTATTAAGGGGAAAGAAGAACGGGCTATAGCAACAGCCCTGCTGATTGGTTATAAACTAGACCTGCCTACTGAACTGATCAATGCCTACCGGAATACAGGCATTATTCATATCATCGCCATCAGTGGAATGCACATGGCATTACTGTTCGGCTTACTTCACAAAATGGCTGCTCCGCTTCGCAAAAGAAAATGGCTGCATCACCTCGTACCCTTATTGCTTTTAATTGCTGCCTGGTTGTTCACGCTGCTCACCGGGGCATCTCCCTCCATTGTAAGGGCGGCAGTAGTTTCCACCTTATTGGTAGTAGGTGAGTGGTGGCAAATGGAAAATAATACCTATAATACAGTTGCCGCAACTGCAGCTCTCTTGCTTTTCTATGACCCTCATTATTTAACTGATGCGGGCTTTCAATTATCCTTCGCTGCGGTAACGGGCATACTACTTTATTCTAAGAAAATTCACAAGCAATGGCAGAGCTCAAACAGACTTATCAATGCTGTCATAGAACTGATGTCAGTTACGCTGGCAGCACAACTATTAACCCTCCCCTTACTATTATTCCACTTTCATCGTTTCCCCCTCCTGTTTCTTTTCACCAACCTCATAGCCGTTCCTTTATCAACAGGAATACTGTATTTGGAAGTTGCATTACTCGCAATACAACCCTTACCGACATTGGCAAAAATCACCGGAATTGTTATCGAATACAGCATTCGCTGGATGAATCAGTGGACAGTCAACACAGCTCACATTCCGGGCACTTCCCTACAAGGTATTTATCTGAATGTACCGCAGACATTGCTGCTACTAGCTGCGGCTTTTCTCATCGCACAATCACTGATAAGGCGAAATCGTCCTGTTTTTTGGACAGGAATTATCTGCCTTTTCTTTGCAGTATCAATTGGTTCCTTACGACAAGTAACCATACAAAGACAACATCGATTAATTGTCTATCAGATTCCGAGAAAAACAGCCGTTCACCTGCTGGAAGCCGACAGGCAGTTGCTTCTTACCTATGGCAGCGCAAAAGATGCTGAATGGACCCTGCAATTCATACAAATAGCCGAGTGGTACTGGGGTGCCCGTC
>JBJTJJ010000257.1:0-7131 GCA_046095445.1 Sediminibacterium sp. | reverse complement strand
CTTTTAGATGAAGCGACTGCTGCTGCTGAAGCCATGTCTATGTTGTTCCATCACCTCAACAAGGCAGATATTCCTGAGCGACCCAAACTCTTCGTTGATAAAGAAGTATTTCCTCAAACAATAGACGTTTTGATCACCAGAGCTGCTCCATTAGGCATTGAAATCGTAACAGGTGATGTTCTCACTGCAACTGTTGATACAACTTACTTCGGTGCCCTTGTGCAATATCCCAATAACCGCGGAGCCATTCATTCACTGGCTGCCTTTACCGAACAGGTGCATGCAGCAGGAGGATTAGTCATTGCTGCCACCGACCTGCTGGCACTGACATTATTGGTGCCTCCGGGTGAGTGGGGCGCAGATGTCGCCATCGGTTCAGCGCAAAGATTCGGTGTTCCTATGGGCTATGGCGGACCTCATGCTGCGTTCTTTGCCACCCGCGATATTTTCAAAAGAGGTATGCCCGGGAGATTAATTGGTGTGAGCATTGATGCAGCCGGCAATCGCGCCCTGCGTATGGCGCTGCAAACACGTGAACAGCACATCAAAAGAGAAAAAGCCACTTCCAATATATGCACTGCACAGGCACTGTTGGCCAATATGGCTGCCATGTATGCAGTCTACCACGGACCCGATGGACTAAAAAACATTGCGCTTCAAATTCATCGCTGGGCACAAGTACTTGAAAAGAACCTGCAAGAACTTGGCATTCAACAATCCAACGCACATTATTTTGATACACTTTGTTTCGATGCCAAGGCACTTACGCAATTGCGCGCTGAAGCGGAAGCCAGGAAGATCAATCTGCGTTATTTTTCCAACGGGGAAGTAGGTATAAGTATAGATGAAACCACCGGTGCTGCAGAAATCACCAGTTTAACGGAAGCATTTGCTGCTGCCGCAGGAAAAAAAGCGATGGAAAGCACTGTTGCAATTGAAGGCGTGCGCATTCCTGCCAACCTTCAGCGACAGTCTGCTTATCTGCTGCATCCTGTGTTTCATTCTCACCGGAGTGAGAGCCAGATGATGCGCTACATCAAGCAATTGGAGAACAAAGATCTTTCGCTCAATACCAGCATGATCAGTCTCGGAAGCTGCACCATGAAATTGAATGCTGCTACAGAGATGATACCGGTGAGCTGGCCTGAGTTTGGCGGACTGCATCCCTTTGCACCTGCGAATCAATGCGAGGGCTATGCGCAGATCATTGATGAGTTGCGTCAGTACCTGTGTTCGGTGACCGGGTTCACTGCCTGCAGTCTGCAACCCAACAGTGGTGCCCAGGGAGAATATGCCGGTCTGTTAACCATCCGTGATTATCACCGTCACCACGGCAATCCTCACCGCAATGTGGTGTTGATTCCCATCAGTGCCCATGGTACCAATCCTGCCAGTGCGGTAATGGCCGGGTTCAAAGTAGTGGTGGTGAAATGTGATGAGGCAGGAAACATCGACATGCAAGACCTTCAACAGAAGGCAGAACAATACAGTGAACAACTCGGTGGATTGATGGTGACCTATCCTTCTACACACGGCGTATTTGAAGAAACCATTCGGGAAGTATGTGACCTGATTCATCAACATGGTGGTTTGGTCTACATGGATGGAGCCAACATGAATGCCCAGGTTGGATTAACCAGTCCGGGTATGATCGGAGCAGATGTTTGCCACCTCAACCTGCACAAGACTTTCGCCATTCCGCATGGTGGTGGTGGACCCGGCATGGGACCCATCTGTGTGAATGATAAATTGGCTCCTTTCCTGCCCGGTCATACTGCATTGACGAACCAGGAGAACCTGCCCGGTGCTGTAAGTGCTGCTCCCTATGGTTCTGCCAGTATTTTGTTGATCAGTTACGGGTATATCCGGATGCTCGGAAATGCGGGTATCAGAAGAGCTACGGAGTTTGCCATTCTGAATGCGAATTATATGAAAGCGAGACTGGCTCCCTATTATTCTATTTTATATACGGGGAAGCATGGCACTTGTGCGCATGAGTTCATCGTTGATCTGCGCCCCTTTAAAGCATCTGCAGGGATTGAAGCTGAAGATGTTGCCAAGCGACTAATCGATTATGGTTTCCATGCACCGACAATGAGTTTCCCGGTGGCAGGTACGATCATGATCGAGCCAACAGAGAGTGAGGACAAGGGCGAACTAGACAGATTCTGTGATGCGTTGATTGCTATTCATGCAGAGATTAAAGCCATTGAAGCAGGACAAGCAGATCCGGTGAACAATCCACTCAAGCAGGCACCACATACGATGGCTGTAGTTTGTGCGAGTGAATGGACAAGGCCCTATAGCCGGGAGACGGCCGCTTTTCCGCTGAGTTATGTGAGCAGCAATAAGTTTTGGCCTTCTGTTGCCAGGGTGAACAATACGCATGGCGACCGCAATCTGGTCTGCACCTGTGAGCCCACGGAAGCTTATGCCTAGTGTATGCTGCTCTTATCGCCGCTGAAAGGAACGGTTTTCCAATAACCGTATGATTTTATCTTTCTCCGCCAGGGAAGATTCGTACTGCGCTATTTGCTTTTTCAATAAAGCGATCACATCATCTTTGGCTGTATAGAAGAGTGCCTGTTCTTCGCGCAACTCAACCTGGATGCTTTCTCTGCCTGTTGGCTGGGGAAGAATTTGCATCTGCCCCTTACCGGTGAATAGCCAGACAATACTCAATTCAGGGTAGTTATACTTAATCTTCTCAATAATATCTGAGCCAACAGACCATCTGCCACGTAATTGCTTGGCAAGATAGCCGTTGGAGAGACCACAGGCATGCTCGAATGCGTAAGCTGTTACGCCATTGGCACGTAAAAAATGCTCTAATCTTTCAATCAATCTCATAGGTATAAATACATTAGAAAAATGGTGATTTCCCGGAGCCGAATGCATAGACCATGGCCTAATATTGTATCGGTATTCCGGCAGCTAAATAAGTTGAAGCCGGCAAGCCATACAACCGAATTTATACTCATCCAGTAAAGTATTTTAACCTAAACCACCCTTATCTATGGAAACCACAACAGGCAACAATCCAACCAACAACCACCCAATCAACAACGAACCGGTCATAACGAAAGAACTCATGGACCAATGGCTTCGGCTCATACACCGGGCAACAGCAAAAAAACTGATTAGCTTCAGACAACGCATGCAATTGCTTTGGCTCTATACAGCAGTAGAAAAAAAATTAGGTCTACCTGATAGTTCCCAACCACCTGTTCATCCGACGACATCGGCCAAGAACCCGTAATTTTGCCAAAAATTAATTCTATGGGAATAGCTGATTTCCTCGCTCAAAAAAAGACGGCTCAGGCCAAGGCCAACCTGGAGGCAGGACAAACATTTTTGGCCAACAATGCCCAAAAAGAAGGGGTAGTGAGTTTGCCGAGCGGACTACAATATGAAGTGATACAAATGGGTGATGGTCCAAAACCAACGCTGCACAATAAAGTAACTTGTCATTACCACGGCACCCTGATCGATGGTACTGTATTCGATAGTTCTGTTCAAAGACAGCAACCTGCGAGTTTTCCGCTGTCAGCTGTTATCAAAGGATGGACGGAAGCACTGCAATTAATGCCCACCGGCAGTAAATATCGTTTGTTCATCCCTCCCCAATTGGGTTATGGAGACAGACAAGTAGGAAGCCACATTGGTCCGAACAGTACCCTGATATTTGAAGTAGAATTAATCAGCTTCACATAGGGTTGACATAGGTTTGACGTAGGATTGTCAACCCTCGGGCAGTAGTTCACTCAGCTCCAGCCAGCGCATTTCTAATTCATCTAATGCGGACTGCACCTGTGTCATTTGTTGACCTGCAGACTCAAGTTCGTTGAACGGAAGATCTCCCTTGCTCATCTTTTGCAAAAGGGCATCCTTTTCGGTGGTTAATCTTGCCAGGTCTTTCTCTATCTGTTCCCATTCTCTTTTTTCCTTGTAACTCATCTTGCGTTTAACAACAGCTGATGAAGCAGTTACCGGACTGGGCTGCATACCACCAGCATCAGTTCCGGACTTTTCCGGTTGTGGTTTGACCGGATCTTTTTTCAGCTGTTCCCACTTCTCCTCTTCTTGTTGCCAGAATCGGTACTGGGTATAGTTGCCGGGGAAATCACGTATTGCCCCCTCCCCTTCCAATACTAATAAATGATCGACCAGCCGATCCATGAAATACCGGTCATGTGATACAATTAAAACACATCCTGCAAATTCGTACAGAAAATTTTCCAGCACAGCCAATGTAGGCAGGTCCAGATCATTGGTAGGTTCATCGAGGATCAAAAAATTCGGATTGGCAAATAAGACCGTCAGCAATTGCAATCTCTTTTTTTCACCGCCACTCAAAGACTCCAGCATTGTGTATTGTTTGGCTGGAGGAAATAAAAATAATTCCAGGAACTGGGCAGCACTGAGACTTCCCCCGGATGCCAGAGGAAAATTCTCAGCGATGGATTTTACGTATTCGATCACCCGAACATTCTCCCGAATGGTGAGACCCTGTTGTGAAAAATGGCCGAACACCACTGTCTCACCAATGTTTACTTTACCACTATCTGCAGGTACTATTTGCTGTAAAATCTGTAAGAAAGTAGATTTTCCTACTCCATTGCGGCCAATTACTCCGACGCGTTCACCCGGACTGAAAGTATAATCAAAACCTTTCAGGATACATTGATGGCCGTAACTTTTGTATACTTTTTTCAACTCGACAATCTTTCCACCGAGCCGACTCATTTTCATTTGCACCTGCAGGGCAGTCTCCGCAGGTTTTTTGGCTGCCTGTGTTTCCAGTTGATAAAAATTTTCCTGGCGGCTCTTACTCTTGGTAGTTCGGGCTCGTGGTTGTTTGCGCATCCATTCCAATTCCTTGCGATACAGATTGCGTGCTTTTTCCCAACCTGCCTGTTCGCTTTCCAACCTTGCTGCCTTGGTCTCCATATAATTTGTATAATCACCCTTGTACACATACAGGTGCTCGCGCTCCAGTTCCCAGATTTCATCGGTCACTGCATCCAGAAAATAACGGTCATGGGTTACCAGTAAAAGTGTTACTCTTTCCTGGCGCAGATAATGTTCCAGCCATTCGATCATCTCCACATCGAGGTGATTGGTGGGCTCATCCATCATCAATAAAGTATGCCGGTGATCAAACCCGATGTCGATCAGGGTACGTGCCAGTGCGAGCCGTTTTCTTTGACCCCCACTCAGTTCACTCACCGGGCGCCGAAGAAAATTAATTTCCAACCGGGTAACAATTTGTTTCACTTTCACCTCGAAATCCCATGCCTGCAAGGTGTCCATGCGATCGAGAAGGTCGGGCAAGGTAGCTTCATTTTGCTCTTCCACTGCAGACTCATACTCGCGTATCAACTGAACAACCGGGTGATTGGAATGAAAAAGCTGATCGCTTACCAATCCCTCCTCATTGAAAATCGGATCTTGCTCGAATAGCGCCACCGTCAGGTCTTTATGGATGAACAACTTCCCCTCATCCGCCGGTTCTTGTCCGCTCAAAATGCGCAACATGGTGGACTTACCCACCCCGTTTCGGGCGATGAGTCCTATCTTATCTCCCTCGCTGATATGAAAGGAAATGGAACGAAAAAGGGGTTCGGCCCCATAACTCTTGGTCAATCCCTCCGCAGATACATAATGCATGCTGCAAAAGTACTTCAACCGGACTTATCGAAACCAGTAAAATGCATGGTTTGTTTTGTCAGGTTCTTCTTTTACAATCCGCCAATTTCAAGTATTTTTGTGTACCCATGAGAAAGATAGAACTTGAAATTGTTGCCCTTTCGCACAGCGTTACCCAATCCACATCCTACGCAATCGTATTGGCGGAGGTGAATGGCACGCAACGTTTGCCCATTGTGATCGGACCATTGGAAGCACAATCAATTGCAGTTGTTCTTGAAAACATGCAGATCAGCCGACCGCTCACGCATGATCTGATGAAGAATTTCATGAAGGCAGTGAATGTGGATTTACAAGAAATTATCATTAGTGATGTGCAGGAAGGTATTTTTTATTCCAAACTGATATGTCATACTGATAATGATATCATTGAAATAGATAGCCGCACCAGTGATGCCCTGGCCCTTGCCGTTCGCTTTGGTTGTCCGATCTATATCTATGAAGATGTGTTGAAAAAATTAGACAAACAGGATAAGCGGATGAATGAGCCGGCTTTTTCTGCAGAACCTGAGGAACCTGAAAAAAGTTCTTCTCTTGCTTCCGGTAATTTATCCAGCATGTCGCTGGAAGAGCTGGAACAACTGTTGCAGGAGGTATTGGATCAGGAAGATTATATCAGGGCCATCGCTATCCGCGATGAAATCAATAAGAGAAAATAACCGGCGTTCTCTACCGGTACTTCAACCCATTGACCATGGTCGCTTTTCCGCCAGCAAAGATCAACCTGGGTTTATACATTACCTCTAAAAGGTCCGACGGCTACCACGATCTATCCACACTTTTCCTACCCGTCCGTTTATGTGATGCCATTGAATGTATCCTAGCACCTGCTGACAGCCAGGAGGATGTGCAATTCACGAGCAGTGGCTTGCCTGTTGCAGGTGACAGCAAAGACAATCTTTGTGTACGTGCCTGGCAGTTGTTGCGACAATTGTATCCGGTAGTGCCCCGTGTGCAAATGCACTTGCATAAAGTCATTCCCATGGGTGCCGGACTGGGAGGTGGAAGTTCGGATGGCAGTAACATGTTGGTGTTGCTGCAACAACTAACACGAACAGAGATACCGGATACAGTGTTGCAGGATATCGCATTACAACTTGGTAGTGATTGTCCCTTCTTTTTACACCCTGTGCCCTCTCTCGCAGAAGGCCGCGGAGAAATACTCAGAGCTGTTAATCTGCCACTGAAAGGTTATCAAGTTTTATTGTTGCATCCGGGAATTCATGTCTCAACTGCAACCGCATTCTCCAGGGTGGTTCCCCAACCTATGACAGTGAGGCTTGAGCAACTACTTTCTCTACCAGTCAGCGAATGGAAAAATCATATCCGCAACCAGTATGAAGATTCCGACTTCACTCAATACCAGGAGATAGAAATAATGAAATAAAAAAACTATGCAGACGAAGCGGTTTACGATTCAAT
>JBJTJJ010000256.1:0-1546 GCA_046095445.1 Sediminibacterium sp. | reverse complement strand
GTTCCTCTACTACTTTTATTTCAGTATAGCTATTGTCGGGGTCGGCTTTTATTTTTTTCTTTTCAGATTTTATGTCGCAAGCGATAACAAGGAAGACAGCTATGCTCAAGAGGAGTAGATTTTTCATGGGTATATTTTTAGGTAGGATGATTCATTTCTAACTACAATTTAGCCATTTTTATCCAAATAGCATTTCAACTTCTTCCCAAAAGTTGCTCATGCGACATCGGTGCATAGGTATGATGAAGGGTTCTAGAGCCAGCGGCCAGATGCATCAACAACGGATTAAAATCTGTTGTTGTAGTATAAGTCGAGGCTACGCCTCTGTGCGCAGTTCAGCAATACTCCTCCGAAAAGTATCTCTTACGGCTGGCCGCTTGAGAGACTTGCCAATAAAAGACTCAGTCATTTATATCCAATTGCCCTTTTTAATGAAAGAAATTGAGTAAAGGGCAAGTTGGATTGGATTAAGGCGCATGAGATTGTAGAGGTTAGGGATAGATTTGTGCTCCTATCAACTCTACATTTAAGGAGGAGAAAACGAGTATTATTTGTTCCGATTTTGTTATCTTGTAATTTGTGGTAAATTCGTCATATGCGTTTTGTTTTAATGCTTATCGGACTATTTTTAAGTACATCTACTTTCTCTCAGCGCAAGGAAGGAGATTTCTATATTTTCAAGAAGGATTGGTCCGTTGCTAAGGGATTAGATTCTGCTGCTTATTTTATGCATTTGATTAAAGAAAATGACACCACCTATGTCTGCAGATATTACAATAAAGTTGGTCCACTAGTAAAGTGGGAAACATTTTATGATCAGGATTTGTCTATACCGAATGGTCGGTTTGCATGGTACAATGACCAAGGAAGGCTAGATAGTACGGGCATTACTTATCGGGGAAAAAAAGATCGCACATGGGAATATTTGTTTGATGACAGTAGTCGGGCATTTATTAAAAAAGAGTATAACAAGGGTAAGTTCTTATGGCAGGAAAACTATGTGACAAATACTATACAATATGCTAATGGTTCTATAGATTCGATGAATCGAAAAGGTTCTGAAATAAGAGGCGTATCTACAATTGATACAACAGATGTAATACAGCCAGCCGAATTTAAGGGTGGACTCAAGGGCTGGGCGAATTTTTTGGCAAATAATTTGACGCCCCCTGACCCCGAACTCCTTCGGTTTTTTCAAGACAATAGAGCTAAGGTGGGTGTTAGTTTTACAGTGAGCGGGGAGGGAAAAATTGCAGATATTTTCATATTTGAATCTGCCGAATGGTCCCTTGATTTGGAAAGTATTCGAGTGATTAGGAAAGGACGTGATTGGAGGCCGGCAAAGAAAAACGGTAAGCCGGTTGAGTTTAATCACAAGCAATCCATATCATTTTTTGTGAGAAATTTTTAAAGTCCACAGAATGAATTGATGGGCTCGCAGAATCCGAACTTTTAAGAAAGAAAATACCCCCCTGTGTTATTTGATCTCGTATTCTTTTTCAATTTGTTGTAAAAGACGGGAAGACATTTTTTGCAGGTCCATAAG
>JBJTJJ010000255.1:0-2761 GCA_046095445.1 Sediminibacterium sp. | reverse complement strand
GTATAACAACGTCGAGCTTTGATTAAATATAGCTATTCTTTTGATTGAAGCTATTTCAATTTTGTTTCGGACTTGAAATTTAAAACCGCCCCGTTTGACTGAGGCGGTTGTACTAACTAACCCAACGAAACCTTTTTTATTTTGGGGCAATGCGTTTTCGGTATTTTAACCTTCGCGGATGGTGCGCTTATGCCTCGGTGGCAGCCGGCTTTTGCTCACTTATTTTGGCCCGAATCTTTGCCTCGATTTCAGCGGCGAGTTCGGGGTTATCGTGCAGAAGGTTTTTTACAGCATCTCTACCCTGGCCGAGCTTGTTGCTGTCGTAACTAAACCAGCTGCCGCTTTTTTGTACAATACCAAGCTCCACGCCCATGTCGATAATTTCACCCAGCTTGCTGATGCCCTCTCCGAAAACGATATCAAATTCTGCTGCGCGGAAAGGTGGAGCCACTTTGTTTTTCACCACCTTCACTTTTACATGGTTACCTACTGCAATATCACCATCTTTTATTTGTGACATGCGTCGGATATCCAGGCGAACAGAAGCATAAAATTTTAATGCATTTCCTCCAGTGGTTGTTTCGGGGTTACCGAACATTACTCCAATTTTTTCTCTCAACTGATTGATGAAAATACACACGGTGTTGGTCTTGTTAATGGTAGCTGTCAATTTTCTGAGTGCCTGACTCATGAGGCGTGCGTGGAGGCCCATCTTGCTGTCGCCCATTTCTCCCTCCAGCTCGCTTTTAGGAACCAACGCAGCAACAGAATCTATTACTACTACATCAAGTGCTCCGGATAATATCAACCTGTCTGCTATTTCCAGCGCCTGTTCTCCATAATCAGGTTGAGAGATCAACAGGTTGTCAACATCTACGCCCAGCTTTTGGGCATAGGAGCTATCAAATGCGTGTTCCGCATCAATGATAGCACACATGCCGCCTTTTTTCTGCGCTTCTGCTATAACATGGATGGCGATGGTCGTTTTTCCGGATGATTCCGGACCATATATTTCCACAATTCTTCCCTTAGGCAAACCACCTACACCCAATGCCGCATCCAAGCCAATCGATCCGGTGGAGATTACTTCCAGTGCATCCTGGCTCTTTTCATTCATCATCATTACACTGCCCTTGCCATAATCCTTGTCAATTTTATCAATCGTCAACTTGAGGGCTTTCAACTTTTCTGCGTTACTCATTTTCTTTCATTTTAATTGGTTAGTCGTTTACTTCATCAAAGGTACAACATCCTTTTGAATAAACTAATAATTTTAGTATTTTTTTACTAACGTCATTAGTTTTTTGTTTATTGCACAAAATTACAAGCTGTTACTTCCGGCGCATAGGTGTTTATACTGGATTTATACCCGTGTTTTCCCCGAGTCTGTTCCGGTGATTCTGGTCCGGGGTCTTTTCGATGACCTTGAAGTAATTGATTACCAGCCGATTCCGTAATCTTCTCCGTGGTTGGAAGAGCCGCCCCAGAGCGTGCCATGTTTTTTATCGAAAAAGATGGCATTGATGGGCCCGCTGCTGCGTTCGGTAAAGCTGAGCGTATAGCCCATCTTCTTCAGGACGTCACGAGCGGCATTGGGGGTTCGGTTATTCAATAAAAGCTCGCCGGGGCGCGGCTTCCTGTCTGCTATCCGAGTTCCGCCTAGCGACAACCACAGTTGGTTGGTATTGATATTGGCCGCTTCTGTTGCCTGTTGCACGGTCATTCCAAAATCTACCATGTTCACCAAAAACTGCAGAAGGTTCTGGTCTTGGGTATCGCCGCCCTGAACGGCAAAAGCAACCAACGGCTCGCCATTTTTAAGCGCCAGCGAAGGCGTCAGCGTAACCCTGGGCTGTTTTCCGGGGGCCACAACATTAAAAGGATTGATAGCCGAGTCTAATACAAAACTTTGCAGTCGCTGACTCATGCCAACGCCCGTGTTTCCTGCTATCGTTGCGGGAATCCAACCACCGCTTGGTGTAATAGAAACCACCCATCCTTCTTTATCTGCCGCTTCAACGCTTGTCGTTCCCAGCCACAGCCGTTCCATGTATTCTTCACGGTTCATCGCTGTTCCGGTACTATCGTGTGCGGGAACGAACTGTCTACGTGGTGCACTATCTGATATGTTTTTTCTTGCTTCCAACAAATCACGAAAGGGATTCTGTCTACCCTCAAAAGGATAGGGATCTCCCGGTTGTACATTCGGGTCGTTGGCGTCTTTGCGCATTTCCGCCAACCGCGCTTTTGCATATTCTTTGCTCAACAGGCCCTTCATTGGCTGGCCGGGGTTTCTGGCCGGATCTCCATAATAAAAATCCCTGTCCGCCAGTGTCATGTTCATCACCTGGTACAACGTGTGAATGTATTCCGGAGAATTGTATCCCATTGTTGTAAGGTCGAGGGGCTCCAACATATTGAGGGACTGTAAAAGCATGGGGCCTTGTGTCCACTGAGATAATTTATAGACATCTACCCCACGATAGTTTACCATCAATGGTTCTTCTTCTTTGGGTTTCCAATTGGCCAGATCCTGCAACGTGATCAATCCGCCCTGCTCCTGACAGCCCCGCACAAACTCTTTCGCAATATCTCCCTTATAAAAACGATCGCAGGCCGCCTGAATAGCTTCTTTACGGGACCTCCCCCTCTTCAGCGCCTCTTTCTCTGCTTCCACCATTTTATTGAGTGTATTATAGAGGTCTTGCTGAACAAATATTTCTCCCGCTTCCGGGGCTTCTCTTTTTTCGCCCAGGTGGGG
>JBJTJJ010000254.1:0-2558 GCA_046095445.1 Sediminibacterium sp. | reverse complement strand
CGCAATAATTAAAATTATATAGTATGTATAAATATATAATTATAAATTGTAAAACAAATAAATTAAATTACTAATTTATAGTTCTCTCACCCATATATTTTTAAAGCTTATGGGTTCGCTGGGGTCTCCGTGTGCCTGGAGTTTAATGGGCGCGGATCCATGGGGTCGGTAGGCAGGCGGTCCAGTGTAGGGTGTATCCCCCTTAAGAATAGAATTATTTTGAATAAGTACCCCATTATGCAAGGCAGTCATTGTGCCGGGAGACTCCAAACTGCCATCGGTACGAAAGCGGGGTGCCCTCCAAATCACATCATAGGTCTGCCATTCCCCGGGTGGTTTACAAGCGTTAACCAGTGGTGGAAATTGTTTGTAGATACTTCCTGCCTGTCCATTCACATAAGTACTATTGTTGAAATTGTCCAGGATTTGTAATTCATATCCCCCGGCACCCTCTTTCACCTCTAGGGATGCCACGAAAAGTCCGCTGTTACCTCTTGCTTGTCCGGTTCCTGTTATGTTTTCCGGTATTCTATATTCCAGGTGTAGTTGAAAATCGGTGAATTTTCTTTTTGTTCGAATATCTCCGGCCTTTTTGTTGACTGTCATGACACCGTTTTCCAATAACCAACCGGCTGGTCCACCTTCCACTTTATCTGCTTCCCATTGTGTCAAGTCATTACCTGTCAGCAATTGTATGGCATCGGAAGGTGCTTGTCCTGCTTCTTTGCCCGGGGTAACAATGCGCGGAACCGGTGAATAAAATTCGGTTTCTTTTGGATCATATTTTTTTTGTCCAATACAGGCTGTGAATGAGAGAAAACCTAAGAAGAAAATACTTTTCTTTTTCATACTGATTTTTTACAATTGTGGAAGTTGGTATCCATTGTGATAGGGCTTCATGAGATAGGTTGAATTGATAGATGCATCAGTGAAACGTTGTTGGTTTTTGTTCCAATACAATTTTTGTCCACTGCGATACGAGATGTTTCCCATTTGCGCAACAGTGGCAACATCAGATCCATCTTTGATGGAGCATTTCAGAGCTGATAAATTTCCTGACTCAGTAACATCAATGAAATTTTGCCAATGCTTTAGAACACCATTATCGGTTGATGGATGTAAGGACTCGACTATTTTATTTTTACTTTGTTTTTCTTCTACGATTTCCCATCCATTCCGATTAAGAATTAGTGTTCCATTATTTCCAATGAAGGCAATGCCGTGATCTCTATCATAAGATCCATTGTCTATTCCCATAGCTGAATCCCAAACCAGGTTGAAGGAGTCGAATTCGTACAGACTGGTAAGCGTATCGGGTGTTTCTTCTGCTAATTCTGGATAGGCAAATTTTCCGCCCAAACCAACAATACTTACAGGTGCGGTTGCTTTCATCCCCAATAGGGCATAGTCCAGCAAGTGCACTCCCCAATCAGTCATTAGTCCGCCGGCATAATCCCAGAACCAGCGAAAATGAAAATGAAAACGGCTGGCATTAAAGGGTTTTTGTTGTGCAGGACCCAACCAAAGTGGATAATCTACTCCCGGTGGGGGAGTTGTATCTGCAACAACCGGCTGTGGTCTCATCCAGCCCTGATAGCACCAAACTTTCACTGTTCTTATATTCCCAAGTTTCCCGCTATGCACCATGTCAATGGCATCTGCAAAGTGTTGTTGACTTCGCTGCCACTGACCGACTTGTACTACTTTTCCATAGCGTTCCTGAGCTGCCACCATGCGCCGACACTCCTCAATTGAGTTCCCTGCAGGTTTTTCTACATAGACATGCTTTCCTGCCTGACAGGCGTGAATCATCATCAGGGCATGCCAGTGATCGGGTGTTCCAATGATCACCACATCTACTTCTTTGCTATCCAATAATGATCTGTAATCCTTATACCGCTGAACACCGCTTGTGGGTATATTTTTTTCACCCATGTCTTTCCATCTCTTTTCCATCACAGCATCATCTACTTCACAAAGGGCGGTGATAATGACTCCGGGAATTTGAATAGCTGTCATTGCATTGGCCCATCCCATACCATTCAATCCGATCACACCAATTCGAACACGTCGATCTGTTTTGTTTCTCAAGGCACCGGTATAATTTTTTGCCCACAACATATCGGAAAAAATTATCCCTCCTGCCAGCAATGCCGATTGACGCAGAAACTCTTTTCTATTGCTCATATAGTTTTTTTGACCACATTAAGTTAATCATTTTTTGAATTGAATGCGGTTAGTTGGTGCTATGATTTATTCCTGTAGATATTGTAAAAAAATGAATAGTGATTGGTGGTAGCATAGAATGAAATGCATATCACTCAGAATATACGGTGCATTTTAATTGGTTCAATTTGTATTGAGCCACCTTAGTTATTGGTTCAATAACAAATATGTACGAACAATACAATTGAAATGGAAAATCAGCAGGAAACGCCTTTGCTATTCAATAGTTGCCAACAGGATACAACTTGTTCATAGATACTTTCACTAAGCGGAACCAATGGTAAGCGAAGTTGATTATCCAGTAATTGATGGAGGTGCATGAATGCTTTGAC
>JBJTJJ010000253.1:0-6888 GCA_046095445.1 Sediminibacterium sp. | reverse complement strand
GACTTCATGCATGGAGCTACTGCTGCCAGTGCGACTGTTTGGAATAGCACTAATCGCATCTGGTGGATTCGCACTGCATTTGCCATCAAAGCAAGATTGCTGAATCAGCTTTCGAAGACAAGCGGGTACAGTTCTTCTGCTGTTCTTTCAGCAGTAGATAGTGCATATACGAACAATGCCATGGAATCTCGCGTAACTATTTTCACCTTGCGCAATCCATGGGCAACTGTAGCCAGAAATCAGGCCTCGCTGGTACTGGATGGCTGGCTGAGCACTCAGTTTATTACCAATACCATGATGGCCAATACGCCCAATCAGGATCCACGCTTACCCCGCATCACCAACCTGACTCGATTTGGTGATTATCGTGGAACGCGGAATGGCGCCGGCCGTGTAGGAACGGGAACTACCAACGATGAGTGTTATCTGGTATTAGCAGGTTACTATAGTGCAGATGCTTCCCCATTATTTGTAGCAACATACGAAGAGGTAGAATTCATTGAGGCAGAAGCGGCACTTCGTGCCGGAGACAGGACTCGTGCTTACAATGCCTATCTAGCCGGAATACGTGCCAATATGGATAAGGTGGGGGTTGCGACCACTGCAAGAGATGCTTATATCGCCCGCCCAACAGTGGGTGTAGGAAGTGCATCACTTCAGTTGTCAGACATCTTCCGGGAGAAATACATTGCCATGTTCCTATCTCCGGTAACATTCGATGATGCCCGCCGGTTTAATTACGCCTATACCGGTTTTCAATTACCGCTGAATGCAATATTGACATCTCCGATTCGCCGACTGGATTATCCATCTAGTGAGCAACAACGCAACGGTGGCAATACGCCTGCTGTTAGTGCACTGACCGACCGGCTCTGGTGGGATAGATAATTCATTTAACTCCAGCAAGAATGAATCTAAGGCCGTCTCTATCTTTTGAGACGGCCTCTTTTTATTTGTACCTCTGATATTCGAAGATTTTTTATCTCATTCTTGATGGATATATGTTACTCCTATGAATACTTGCTGTTTTGGCCAGAGGGGTGCTTTATAGAAATTAATTGCGCCTGTTTATTCTTTTAATGACAGTTCAATTATTTGAATGAACTTTAGGGCTCTTTAATTGTTAAATTATCTAGACAAAAAGTAAAAACCAGGCTATGGAAGATATGATTCCCAATGAAGGATTACCCAAAGTTGCAGCAGCACAGCCCTGTTGTGTTCAACTTGAAGCCGGCAAGAACTACGCCTGGTGTACCTGTGGGTTGAGTGAGAAACAACCGTTTTGTGACGGACGCCATAAGAAAGTTGAAGGAATGCCGTATCGTAGTCAGGTTTTCACAGTCGAACAAAATACTGAGGGATGGCTGTGTCAGTGCAAAAAGACGAAGAACCCACCTTACTGTGATGGGAGTCACAACTTGTAGTTGAGTTTATAGATTACTAAACGAAGGGTGCTAATTATTTTTTAGCAGTATTACCTACATATATAAATGTGTGCCATTGGCGCACATTTTTTATTAAATTTGGATAGAGCGAGTTACATTTTTTGTTCGCTTTTCCTATGACTACCAATTGTCCACCTTTTTGTCTATAATCTATTGTATGAAAAAATTAATTTTCTTCATTTCCTGTCTTCTTTTATCTATAGGATGTTTTGCCCAGGAAGATGGTAAAGTAATGATCGGAAGAGTCGACAGTTTTTATTCTACCATACTGAATGAACAACGAAAAGTATGGGTTTACCTGCCGAATGGATTCCATGACAAATCAACCCAGCGTTACCCGGTAGTTTATTTAATGGATGGTACCGCTCATTTTTATTCTGTAGTCGGACTGGTACAGCAGTTTAGTCAGGTCAATGGCAACACACTCTGCCCGGAAATGATAGTGGTGGGAATAGCTAATGCAGACAGAACCCGCGATCTTACACCAACCCATATCAAGTCCGACCCCCCTTATGTTGACAGCAATTTTACCCGTACTTCCGGAGGCGGTGAAAAATTCATTTCTTATATGGAAAAAGAATTGATGCCTCACATAGATTCTACCTATCCAACACAGCCGTTTAAGATGCTGATCGGACATTCATTCGGAGGACTGATGGTCATGCATACATTGGCATATCACGCTGATTTATTTAACGCCTATATCTGTATTGACCCCAGTATGTGGTGGGATAATATGAAGTATTGGGCTCAAACCAAAGAAATACTCAAGAATAAAAAATTCACCAATAGATCTCTATACCTGGGATATGCTAATACTATGGATGAAGAGGGTATGGATATTGTGAAAGTGAAAAACGACAAATCCCCTATGACCAAACACATTCGGGCCATACTCTCTATGGACTCCTTGCTAATGAGCAAGAAGGATAATGGGTTGTCATACGCCAGCAAGTATTATATGGATGATAGTCATACAACAGTACCGCTCATTACTGAACATGATGCGCTGCGATATATTTTCAGGAACTACCGGTTTAAATTGGACAGCAGGGATTATGTTGATACAACTGTAGATCTTGCAGGGAAATTCGATCGACATTATCAACAAGCCTCGCAATTCTTTGGATATCCTGTTTTTCCTGCAGAAAAGTTAATAGACGGCTGGGCTCTTGAATTCATGCAAGTGAAGCAATACAACAAGGCCGAAAAATTTTATGAACTCAATACGAGGTATTATCCCAATAGTTCGGGAGCTCATGCAGCAATAGCTGAATTTTATGTGCAGCGGGGAAATAAAATCAAAGCCATTGAGTGCTTAAAAAAATCCCTTCAACTAAATCAGGATCCTGTTATACAGAAAAAACTAGCGGACCTAGTGCAGTAGTGGATTTGGTTTTTTACATGTTTCGAGTTATCCGGATGCGCTGATTGATTGCTGGGTAAAGAGTGCAGTTTTGGTGGAGTAACTGTTTTCACTGCCATTCATAAAGTATCACGTATTTTTTTATGGAAAAATACCTTGGTTTTTCACTCTGGCATGATATATGATATTATAACTTTGTTTTATAATTAAATTCTGTCAAATCCATCGATATGCTACGTTGTTGTCTACTGTTTTTGTATTGCCTTTCATTCGCAATCAATTCTTTTTCCCAGCAGGATATAAGGGATGAGCTTCAAAAATACCTGGCAATGCGTCAGCCCGAGAAGGCATATGTTCACAGCAACCAATACCGCTATAGTCCGGGCGAAAGTATCTTTTATAAAGTTTATCTTGTTGCCACCGATAGTTTAAGTAATTATACCAGGAATGTATATGCTGAATGGTATGATCAGGATGGGAAGTACCTGCAAAGACAAGTGTTACCAACCGTTATGGGTTTGACAGCAGGTGACTTTAAGGTCCCGGAAAAGTATGTGGGTCAGCGAATTTATATGAAACTATTTACTGCTTTCATGCAGCAGCCAACCTCTTTGCCTTTTTTGGTTACTTCTTTTATCGTCAATCAAACTGGTCAGGCATTACTGGCTCCCGATGAGAGCACAGAGGGGTTATCAATTCAGGTGAGGCCGGAAGGTGGCTACTGGGTAAAGGGCATTCCATCTTTGCTCACTATACGTGCGAAAAATGCAGGCAATCTTCCCTTATCCTTGAATTGTCGCATCATTGATGGAAATGGCGTGTTAATCAATCTCGTCTCAACTGCCCCTCATGGATACGCACAAGTTGAAGTTACTCCTGAAAGCTTGGGACCATATTATATTCAGGCAGAGTTGCCCAATGGAACATGGGCCCAGCAGCAGCTTCCCAAGGTACAGCCAGATGGCACCGGAATTCGTTTTGACCCGCAGGATTTCTCATTCATTTTACACCGAACTCCGGATGCTCGAATATCTCAGCAAAACATAATCTTATTGCTTTTACATAAGAATGAAGTGATAGTGGAAAGTTCCTTTTCACTCGAAGAAAAAATCAGAATTAAAGGAAGATTCAACAAAGACAGTCTGTCTGCCGGCTTTCATCGCCTGGTATGGTTAGATAGTGACCAAAAGTTATTGGGACAAAGAATAATTTATTTAGATCGGCCGGCCTCAGATCGACTAGCAATCACTACAGATACTCTTTCATTCGATAAAAAGGGGCAAAATGTCTTTACAATACAATCCCTCGATACTATTTTTTCCAGTCTCTCTGTGTCAATAACAGATGCCGAGTATGATGAAGTCAATCCCGAAAAAAGTATCTATCAGTTATGGGGTAGTGATATTTTTAGTGGATATCCTTTCAATACAAATATGGCGATGCATTGGTTGGAGACCGGACAACAGAGGGCATTTGATCAGTGGTTGCAGGCACAGGATATTTGGTATCCGGACATGACAGACCAAATGAAAGAAAATATAACCGCCAGTGTACGCGAAGGAGAATCCGGATATATTCAAATAATTGGTAAAATCGAGAACCTGACAGAAAAGCGAACTAAAAAAGCAGGGGCTATGAACCTGATATTGAGCACAGGCGATAATCAAAAAGAATTGATGCAGGCGGAACTGGCAGCAGATGGGTCTTTTGGAGCAGATGGCTTATTCTATTATGATAGTGTCAACGTTTATCTTCAGCCCAATGGAATTACCATTACGGATCAAAATAAAATTACTCTGCGGAATAATCTGATACCTGCCAATCCGGATAGGAAGCTTTCTGTCCCTCGCTTGTTACCTGTGCCCTCTGCAGACTCTTTGGCACAGTTGCAACAAAAATATGCTGCTGATAAACGTATACTTGATTCAATAGCTGCATCCGGAACCCTTCAGGAGGTAGTCGTTACGACAAGAGTAAAAAAACGTATTGAAGAAATTGACGAGAAGTATACTACGGGTCTATTTACATCCGATGGTATCAGGTTCGATATTGTAAGTGACAATTTTGCCAATATGCAACCGAATGTTTTTTCTTATTTGCAAGGAAGAGTAGCGGGTCTGCAGATCACCAATCAGGGATTTGGTCCGCCAATCTTGCGTTGGCGCGGAGATAATGTAGCGGTTTTCCTGAACGAGGTGCAATTACAGGATGCAACTGCCTTGAATAACATACCAATGTCGGATGTTGCTTATATCAAGGTTTTTCGTCCGCCCTTTTTTGGTGCTTATTTAGGCGGTTCAGGTGGCGCAATTGCAGTATATACCAGAAGAGGTGATGAGGGGGGGATGTTCGATGTTACAGGGCTCAAGCGCATCCAACTTGAAGGGTATACCCGCCCAACGAACTGGGAGAGTTCACTGCCTGACCCGGAGAAAAAGAAAAAACCGGTACGTGATATTCGAAAAACATTATACTGGAATCCATCTGTTCAGTTAGATAAAGATGTTAGCCAATTCAGTATTCGCTTCATAAATAACGATGTAACGAAACGATTCAGATTGGTAGCTGAAGGGGTAACCAAAGAAGGAAAGCTAATCAGATTGGAAAAGTTGATTCCTCAGCAGTAATCTTCCCATAATCGCGGATACTATTTCTTTCATCAACTTTTCGACGGATTAGTTAACTTTAGAGAACTATTGGTTCTTGACTTATGAAAAAGATAGTTCTTCTCATATTTGTTTCTAGTATAATCCAATCTTTGTCTGCCCAATCAAAGCAGTTCCTGAAGGGTCCTTGGGTAAGGGAAGAGAAAGATGTCAAAACAGTAGTATTGATAACAGATCAATTAATTAGTGTAGCGGTATATAATGAAAAGGAAAAACAGTTTCTGTATACATGGGGTGGAACTTATGTTTTGCATAACAGCCAATTACAAGTACAATATGAATGGTCTTCCAATGATAGCAACCTGGTAAATACTTTATCCGCCATTGACTTTAATATAAAGCGAAACAAACTCAATCTTGGAGAAACTTTGACAGGATTAGAAAGAAGCGGGGGAAATCAATCCGAAGATCTTCAGGGGGCATGGATTATTTCCGGAAATTATATTGATGGGGTCGCAAAAAAACGAGCAAACCCGTTTCTTCCCCGCCGCACCATGAAGTTGATTGTTGGAAATTATTTTCAATGGGTAAGTTATAATGTAGTGACAAAAAAATTTTTTGATGCAGGCGGAGGAAAAGAATCACACGCGAAAGGTGAATACAGCGAGGAAATTGAATATTTTACTAAAACAATTGCCAGTATTGGAAAGAAAATGACATATAACTATACTATTGAGGGTGATGACTGGAGACATACCGGACAAAAATCAACCGGTGGACCGCTGGATGAATGTTGGACCCGCAGGAGTCGTATAGAATTGCAGTTTGGCATAGCTCGTAAATAGTTATAGAGACCTCTGCTTTTTTTATTCCACGAAAAAGCAACTCCAAATCAAAAAATAACAGTAAGTCTTTTGCACTGTAACTCATTGGATTACAGGAGTAGGCGCATTTTTTTAGTACTGCAATAAGCGACCGTTTATGATTATTAAAACCTTTTCTTAATATTTCATTAATTTAGAGCTAACCAAAACAAGTTCTATGAGATTTTCTTCCCCCCTTCTTATTTTATGTTTTCTGTTTTTTTCGATTGGAGCTTATGCCCAGCGGACCTTGCAGGGAACGGTAAGTTCTAAGTCCAGTGGAGAGCCACTGGCAGGCGCAGTTGTTCAGATAGTCGGTACTAAACAGCCGGTACTGACAAACGATAAGGGCGCATTTACTATTAATGTTCCTAATGGAAATGCTATACTTCGCATTACCTATGTTGGTTATCAGACAGTTCAGTTTACTATTGGCACACAGACTCTGGTGAACGTTCGACTTGAAGCCGGTTCAGAATTGGATAATGTTGTTGTTGTGGGTTCCCGCAATCAAAGCAGAACCAAAACCGAGTCGCCCGTTCCGGTGGATGTTATCCCAATTTCACAGGTAGTGAATGATATCGGCCAGGTAGACCTTAATCAGATAT
>JBJTJJ010000252.1:0-4388 GCA_046095445.1 Sediminibacterium sp. | reverse complement strand
TCCCTGCTCATTCCGGCTGCTCACAAGAAAGAAATGCTGCAAGCCCTCAACAAAGGATTGTTCGGATTATAAGAATTCTACGCTTGGCTAGGAAGTGAGGTTGGATATTTATCATCCATTTCCTTCTTTTTAGACTTGGGGTGTACCATCGGGTAACGCATGAAGCATGAGTTTCACTTCATGCCGTATATTCTGTTAACTAGACAATCAACAGAGCATCACCGTAACTAAAGAAGCGGTATTTATCCTTGATGGCTTTCTTATAGGCCTCCATCGTCAATTCATATCCAGCAAAGGCACAAGTCATGATCAAGAGACTTGTCTTGGGAAGATGGAAGTTAGTTACCAGACTATCAGCTACATTAAATTTGTAAGGAGGATGTATGAAGAGATTGGTCCAGCCTTCACTGGGCTTTAATAATTTTTGTGCAGTAAAGCTGCTCTCCATGGCCCTCATGGTAGTAGTACCTATAGAGCAAATGCGATGACCGGATTCCTTAGCTTCATTCACAATAGAACATGCCTGTTCGGAGATGGCATAATATTCGGCATCCATTTTGTGTTTGCTGAGGTCTTCTACTTCAATCGGACGAAAAGTTCCTAATCCGGTATGGAGAGTAACTTCAGCAAAACGGACACCTTGAATTTCGCAGCGCTTGATCAGTTCCGGACTGAAATGCAGACCGGCAGTAGGAGCCACAACAGCACCTTCATGTTTGGCATATACTGTCTGGAAACGCTCTTTGTCTTCCTCGTCTGGTTTGCGCTTGATGTATTTTGGCAGTGGGGTCTCACCCAATAACTCCAGCATTTTTTTGAAGCTCTCGTCATTGTCATCCCAGAGAAAACGGATGGTTCTTCCACGGCTGGTGGTATTATCAATAACTTCTGCCACCAGTTCTTCATTATCGCCAAAGTAGAGTTTGTTGCCTACCCTTATTTTACGGGCAGGATCTACCACCACATCCCATAAACGATTGGGTTTATTCAATTCACGCAATAAAAATACTTCGATTTTGGCACCGGTCTTTTCTTTTCTTCCGTACATCCTGGCAGGAAATACCTTGGTATTATTGACAACGAAAACATCTTTGTCATCATAGTAATCAAGGATATCCCGGAAGTGCCGGTTTTCCATATGACCCGATTTACGGTCAACTACCAATAGGCGGCTGTCTTCTCTTTTTTTCGTCGGGTTTTGTGCAATCAGGTTGAGGGGAAGGTCGAACTTGAATTGAGATAATTTCATGGTCTTTTTTTTGTTAGTGAGTTCCAGGGAGAATCTCACCTCATGTTACGGCATGACTTTTTGGAGCGGGCAAAGGTAAGCATTTGCCATGGCTTTTCAAAATGTAATAATAATCAATTAGTTATATGTGTAATAGTTACACTTTCTTTCCCGATATGTTCCAATACATCCTATCAAATTATTCAATAATTACCTTGGGTTAATTTTATTTTTCCCGGTATGAATTGACCTTCTTTAGCTTACTTTTGCACTCACAATCGTTAGTTTTATCTCGGTTGTAAGTCGAAACGGCTAGTCATGATGCAAAAAAACTGGTGGAAAGCACTTTGTATTTTATTGTTGCTCTACACCTGCAGTTATGGTTTTTTCGTGGAGGTGCCCAATCCGCCCGGTGTTCCGCTCAAGCAGACCATTCGTAATCTTTTTTTTCATGTACCCATGTGGATTGGCATGATGGTATTCTTCAGTGTTTCTGTTTATTATTCTATTCGCTATTTGCGTCACCAGCAACCGGCTGATGATATTCGAGCCACAGAATTTGCCCGTACCGGAATTATTTTCGGGGTGTTGGGTTTGTTAACAGGAATGATCTGGGCGCATTTCCAGTGGGGAAAGGCATGGAGTGGTGATGTAAAACAAAACGGAGCCGCTATTGCAGTGCTGATGTACTTTGCCTACTTCGTTTTAAAAGGAAGCGTGCAGGATGAAGAGAAACAAGCCCGCATCAGTGCTGTTTTCAATGTATTTGCCTTTTTCATGTTGTTCCCTACCATCTGGATTCTTCCTCGTCTCTCTGAGAGTCTGCATCCCGGAGGTATGGGCAGTGAAGGAAATCCGGGACTTAACCCCCGTGATACAACAGCTTCCATGCGCATGGTCATGTATCCGGCATTTCTCGGATGGACATTGCTGGGAGTATGGATTGCCACCTTAAGAGTAAGAGTTCGTTTATTATCACTACAATCTTAGAATATGCAACCAATAAAAAGTTTTTTCATCGTCGTTGTTTCAATACTGACCTCAGTAACACTGTTGGCACAAGATTCCGCTGCTCAGCCCGAGAATATGTTTACATCCAATGGTAAACTGGGAGTGGTAGTTGCTGTTTTGGTTACCATTCTGGCAGGCATCTTCTTCTATCTCGTTTCTCTTGATAAAAAAATCAGTCAACTCGAAAAAAAGAAATAATACAAGAACCTACTGACCATGGTTCATGTGTAGTTCTACCCTTAACCCCATAAAAAATCTAAAGTATGTCTAATCATTCCAACTACAGCTTTTTTCAAAGTGTTGAGAAAAGTTTTGACAAAGCTGCCCATTTTACTAAGTGGGACAAGGGTCTGCTTGAGCAAATCAAGGCATGCAACAGTATCTATAGCATGCATTTCCCTGTGAAGATGGACGATGGCCGAATTGAAGTAATTGAGGCATACAGGGTGCAACATTCTCAACACAAATCTCCGTGCAAGGGTGGTATCCGTTTTAGTGAAGCGGTGAACCAGGATGAGGTAATGGCATTGGCGTCTCTCATGACCTATAAATGTGCGATAGTAAATGTGCCCTTCGGTGGTGGTAAGGGAGGTATCAAAATCAACCCCCGTCAGTACAGTGTGTATGAGCTGGAGAAAATTACCCGTCGTTATACCAGTGAACTCGTGAAGAAAAATTTTATCGGACCCGGTATTGATGTTCCTGCACCTGACTATGGTACCGGTGAGCGGGAGATGGCCTGGATAGTGGATACCTATTCTTCTTTGAAGCCAGGAGAAATTGATGCAGCAGGCTGTGTTACCGGTAAGCCGGTATCTCAGGGTGGTGTTCGCGGAAGAAAAGAGGCAACCGGTCTCGGTGTTTTCTATGGTGTACGTGAAGTTTGTAATATGCCTGACGTAATGGGAAAATTAGGATTATCATTGGGTGTGGCAGGCAAACGCATCGTTGTTCAGGGACTTGGTAACGTGGGATATCACTCTGCCAAATTCTTCCGTGAAAATGGTTCCAAAGTAATTGCCATCGCAGAATACGAAGGAGCAATCATGAATGAAAATGGTTTGAATGAGGAAGAAGTATTTCAACACAGAAAAGCTACCGGATCCATTCTGAATTTCCCGGGTGCTACCAATATTACAGAAAGTTCCAAAGCACTGGAACTACCCTGCGACATTTTGATACCCGCAGCACTGGAAAATGTGATCAATAAAGACAATGCTCCGAATATCCAGGCCAAACTGATTGGTGAAGCGGCCAACGGTCCACTAACACCGGAGGCAGATGAAATATTAGTTAAAAAAGGCGTAGTAGTAATACCTGACATGTACCTGAATGCAGGTGGTGTAACGGTATCTTATTTTGAGTGGCTGAAGAACCTGAGCCATGTTCGGTACGGAAGAATGGAAAAGCGCTTCACTGAAAATATGAATGCTCATATCATTAGTCAGATTGAGAACTTAACAGAAAAGAAGATTTCTGATAGTGAGCGTGCCTTTATCATGCATGGTGCTGAGGAAGTAGATCTGGTACACAGTGGTCTGGAAGAAACCATGATTACTGCGACCAATGAAATCATGGACATCTGGAGAAAAAATCCGGAGATACCTGATATGCGGACTGCTGCTTATGTATGTGCGATCAATAAGGTTGCTACAACGTATACTGAGTTGGGCATCTTCCCGTAAATCATCGCTGATATCAGTTTTATTGCGGATAACCGGGTAGTGTATCAATTGAAATCACGCCTCCTGATTTTTCTATTGCAAAGCCCAGTGTTAGGTTGCCATTCGTTGCAACCAGATAGCTGCAGGGGATAACAGATTTATAGCCCAGTAGCTGCTGCAAAGTATTTTCATTGAGTGGAACGCCCGGCTCCTTACATTCTATCAGCATCCACGGATTGTGCTGGTGGTAAACTACTACATCAGTTCTACGGTAGAGTTCTCCTACCTGTACGCTTTTCTCAATAGCAAAAAAAGCAGCAGGATATGACAGACTCTTCACGAGGTATTGAATGAAGTTCTGACGAACCCATTCTTCCGGTGTAATGACAATCCATTTTTTTCTGATGGGGTCGAATAACTGGTCTTTACCGGCCTCCTGCCGCATACGAAAATCGGGTGTTGGAAAGACTACCTGGATCATGACT
>JBJTJJ010000251.1:0-4277 GCA_046095445.1 Sediminibacterium sp. | reverse complement strand
AATAAAACTAGTATTGCATTACTCGTATTAATTGCTGCAGCCATAGTAGTTCTGATTAGTTACACAGGTGATCTGACAACCTATGAAACCATCTCTTCTGCTAAAGAAAGACCTGGTAAGTTCGTGAATTTAATTGCAACGATTGATAAACAACAACCTATCGAATACGATCCCGTTAAAAATCCCAACTATCTCACCTTCACTGCAAAAGATTCTCTGGGCACTAGTATTCGGGTAATCTATCGGAACAATAAGCCAACAGACATGGAAAAAAGTGATAGACTGGTGTTGAAGGGAAAAGTAGTAGATGGGCAATTCGAGTGCAAAGATATCCTGATGAAATGCCCTTCCAAATATAAGGATGCACCGAACCAAACCCTTGCACCGGCAGCATCTTAATTGAAGACAACAAATTCCTATCTTAAGTTACGAAGGCATGAATTATATTGGAGAGCATCTTTTACCCGGACAGATAGGCCATTTTTTTACTCTTTTGTTCCTTGTAAGTTCATTGGTGGCTACCGTTGCATTTTTTGTTGCCGGATATGCCCGAATCTCTGCCACAGATCAAGTTAGTTGGAACAGGCTGGCCCGTATTTCGTTTTTCATAGAAACGATTAGCATTCTATCAATGTTTGCTACCCTATACTACATTATTTCCCATCACTATTTTGAATATAAATATGCCTACAACCACAGCGACAAAGGACTTCAACTGGAATACCTGCTGAGTTGTTTTTGGGAAGGCCAGGAGGGTAGTTTTATGCTTTGGGCTTTCTGGCATTGTTTTCTGGGATGGATTTTCATTGCCAGAAAGTCTGCCTGGGAAAATGGGGTGTTAGGCCTGGTCAACTTTGCCCAATTTTGTCTCTCGACCATGCTCATTGGTCTCTATTTCTGGGGCAATAAAGTAGGCAGTAATCCTTTTATTTTACTTCGATTGGATACGGAAGCACCTATATTCAAGAATCCTGAATACCTGACCTTATTAAGAGATGGTAAAGGATTAAATACACTGTTACAAAATTATTGGATGGTAATACATCCACCGGTATTGTTCCTGGGATTTGCTTCCACAATCATGCCTTTTGCGTTAGCAATTGCCGGTTTATTGGCAAAAAGTAATAACTGGACTAAAACCGCACTTTCCTGGGCGGGTTTTTCGGCTGCTGTACTCGGCTTGGGCGTGATGATGGGGGCAGCATGGGCGTATGAGAGTTTAACCTTCGGCGGTTACTGGGCATGGGATCCCGTAGAAAATGCATCTCTGGTGCCATGGTTGATTTTGATTGCCGGCCTACATACCAACCTGATTTATCATCATTCCGGATACTCCCTCCGTGCTACCTGCTTTTTTTACATCCTGGCCTTTTGCCTGATTCTCTACTCCACTTTTTTAACCCGGAGTGGAATTTTGGGAGATACATCAGTACATGCGTTCACTGATCTGGAAATGAATACCCAATTGGTACTTTTCGTGCTGGTATTTTTCATTCCTGCCTTGGGGTTATTTTTCACTCGTTATCAATCTTTACAGGCAAAGGAAAAAGAAGAAGACAGTTATAGCAGGGAATTTTGGATGTTCATAGGGTCACTGGTCTTGTTTCTTTCAGGTCTTATTATCATAGCCCAGACATCTGTTCCGGTCTTCAATAAAATTTTTGGCACTAAAATAGCTCCCCCCGAAGATGTAGAATTTGCCTATAACCAGGTACAAATATTTGTTGCAATAGTTATCGGTCTATTGACCGCAGTAACTCAGTACCTAAAATACAAAACTACCACCCGCAGTTATCTGGGAAAAAATATTTGGATACCTACTGCACTTGCATTGTTGATTAGTTTACTTATAAGTTGGTTGGGGGATATAAATTTTGTCAAGAAAGGTCCCGGTTTTCAATGGGCGATTCACGTAGCATTGTTCGCAGCTGTTTATGCAGTGATACCCAACACTGCTTACATCTGGCTTGTAATGAAAGGTAAAATAAAAGCTGCGGGAGCATCGGTAGCTCACCTTGGATTCGGATTGATGCTGGTTGGAATTCTCATCTCTTCTTCCAAAAAAACTGTTCTAAGTTGGAATACGACAGGCATTACACCCTTATCAACAGATAATAAAAAAAGTGCTGCTGGTGACCCTGCTGAAAACATCACGCTGTTTAAAGAAGTTAGAACAGATATGGGTAAGTACTGGGTTACTTACAAGAATGATAGTGTTCGCTCATCCGATAAAAAACGATTCTTTGACATTGCTTTTGAAAGTAAAAAGAGCGCTGAAAAGTTCAGCTTGTATCCGGATGTTATGAAGCAAAATAAGGGTGGGGAAGGCTTTGCTGCTAATCCGGCTGCCCGACATTACTGGAATAAAGATATTTTCGTTTATATCACTTCTTTTCAGGATACAGATCAAACAGATACCAGCAGTTTTCAGCCCAGGAATATCCGGGTAGGAGATACGCTATTTTATAATAGCGGTTGGATGCGATTAGATTCAGTATCTGTTAATCCGGCTACCAGGCAGCACCTATATCAGCAGGGCGAAATGGCATTGTTCCTGAACATGACGGTAGAAGCTAAAAACGGAGGTAGATATCCATTAACACCCGGTATGGCCATCAGTGGCAATCGTTGGCGACCCATTATAGATACAGTAGTTGCTCAAAGTCTGGCAGTATCCTTTAACAAAGTGGTAGATGAAAAGAAAGGATTGCTGGAAATCGGTGTAAAGCAAAATGCTTCTATCACCAGTCTCCTGACCCTAAAAGTCTATGAATTCCCGATGATCAATCTACTTTGGCTGGGAACGATTCTGATGGTAATTGGTTTTTTCCTTGCAGTCATTCAGCGAGCTCAAAAAAAATCTTCCGCTGCTTCTTAACTGTTTTTTGGGTTACCTTTAGAGAACAGGCAGCATTAAAGGTAGAAAAGGTGTCTTATCACTAACATGATTTCAGCAAAACAAATAGTAATAAAATTAGCTTTTGTCGTTTTCCCGGTATTATTGAGTACCGGAGCAAGTGCACAAACGGGTGAGTTGGATACTATTCGTGTTTATGCTATGATTGATCCGAATGGAGATACTATTCCCTATAGCATACTTCCTCCAGTTGCGGTTTACACACAATTAACACGAGAACAAAAAAAATACTGGGCAGAGTGGACCCGCTTGAGAAATGCAGTTTACGTTACCTATCCCTATGCTATTGCAGCCAGTAAAATCATGAATGAAATCAATAGAAAGCTGGTAAATGTTGAGAACCGAAAAGAGCGGAGGAGAATCATTCATGCCAGGGAGAAAGAACTCAAAAGGGAATTCACTGATAAACTCACACAGTTATCAGTTTATCAGGGTAAGGTATTAATGAAATTAATTAACCGGCAAACCGGTAATAATTGTTACGAGATTATACAAGAATACAAGGGCTTTATGACTGCTGCTTTTTGGCAAGGAGTTGCCTTTGTATTCGGAAGTAACCTTAAGCAGGCCTACGACGCATCCGGCAAAGACCAAGACATGGAAAAAATCGTGCGTGATGTGCAACAAATGTATGGTCACACCGAGTAGCCGGACAAGGGTAGGTATTCTATGAACCTTTTTCGATCTATCATTCTGGCTCCCAATGAGGCAAGATGCTCACTGTAAACCTGACAATCGATGAGTTCAATTCCCTCTTCTTTCAATTGAGTGACATACTGCAGAAATCCAAATTTACTGGCATTACTCACAAAACTGAACATACTTTCCCCACAGAAAATTCTTCCCATTTTTATTCCATATAACCCACCTACTAACTGATTGTTTTGCCAAACCTCCACACTATGTGCATTACCTCTCTTATTAAGTTCTATTAAAGAATCGATTAGTTCTCTGTTAAGCCAGGTGCCATCCTGATTAGATCGTGGCGTATTACTGCAATGTTCCAGAACATCTGTAAATGCACGATTAACTGTATAACTAAATACTTTTTTACGAATTATTGATTGCATACTCTTATGAATGCGCAATTCTTCGGGAAATAAAACAAAACGAGGGTCTGGAGACCACCAAAGAGGAATATCTTCATTGTACCAGGGAAAAATACCCTGCTGATAAGCTAGCAATAATCTTTCCGGTGAAACGTCCCCACCAATTGCCAGTAAACCATCATCCATGGCATCTTCAACAGGGGGAAACCACAATCGGCTATTCAGGAGGTGCAATGGCATGTAGCAAAGTAAGAAAAAAAGATCAGCCAGCAGACTCGATGGTTGCCCCGATACCACGTTCTGTTATGGCA
>JBJTJJ010000250.1:0-1912 GCA_046095445.1 Sediminibacterium sp. | reverse complement strand
GTTTCATATCCGCTGTACACATACGGATAGCCCCTGGTTCCAATGATGGCAACGATCATGCGATAACGGATAACATTTTTTGTTCCCAGGCAGCCAGACTGAAATGCGCCAGCACTCTTGTGCGGGCTGCTGCTCCTGCTTGTTGAAGCCGGTTAGATTCGAGCCAATTGCCAATGATGGATGCAGCTTTTTCCGGTTGGTCGGGAGGTATCAGGTCACCCGTGATACCGGGAGCTATCATTTCTACCGCACCCCCGAAATGAGTGGCGATCACCGGTTTTCCGGAAGCCATCGCTTCCAATATAACAGTAGGGAAGGGGTCGGGCAATTGAGAGGGAAGCACCAGCAAGTCGATGGTTTGCATGAAAGCAGGCATGTCGCGGCGGTATCCCAGCCATTGCACTACTTCCGATAATCCCAGTGATTGTATTTGTTGCTTCATCTTCTCATAAAGATATTCATATCCCGGGAAGGCATCACCCACCAGCAGGAATCGCAGCTCCGGATTATGCCGGTGGAGGATAGCAGCGATGGAAATAAAATACGATTGACCTTTCCAGAAGTGAACCCTGCCTGCCATGCCAATGACAAGGATGGAGGGTGGAAGGGAAAGTTCTTCGCGCAGATGGGAGGTCTGTTGCAGATAAGGGGAATAGTCGATGCCGTTGTGGATGACCGTAATTTTTTCTTCCGGAACTACTTCTTTCCAGGAATTTTTTACTGCTGCTGAAACGGCGATGATATCATCCGCGTAGCGGCGCAGGAACCAGCCAATCATTTTTTTGAAGAGCATCGGGTGTTCGATGATCTCGTGCAGGTGCCAGATGTGCCGAATGCCGCAACTGCGCGCTGCCAAAGCGCCTGCCAGCACACCCGTTGTGTTAGAGAATACCAGCGAAATATTTTCTTTTCGGATCAATGCTTGAATTTGTTGACTCGCGCGGCGGATGGTGAGGAAGCGATTGATCATGCCGCCGGGTGTGAGGTATTTTCTACGCAGGATGCCCAGTTTTTCGATGATCACTTTTGCGCCGGCTGCTTCCAGCGAGGCCACGAGCGGACCCGGTTCGGAAAGGATTACCAGGGTTGTATGTCCTTCTCTGTTGAGCAGACGAACGGTTCCCAATAAAATTTTACTGGCACCGTATTCATCGGATGAGCTATGTAAGAGCAATATTTTCATGAATCGGTGCGCCGATTTTTGATGACGCGGGCGGGAACACCTGCTACCACACTGTAAGGCGGTACATCTGCTGTCACCACGCTGCCTGCAGCTACTACAGCGCCCTTTCCGATGGTGACACCTGCCAGTATGATGCTGTTGGCAGCGATCCAGCAATCATCTTCAATCACTACTTTTTCTCTGCGAACGCCCTGGCTTTTAATGGTGGCATCTACTGCATCGAAGACATGATTTTCAGCGTAGATGCTAACGCGCGGAGAAATCATCACATTGTTGCCAATGGAGATATGTCCGGAGCAGCCGATATAGCAGTAGGGACCGATGTTGGAATGATCACCAATGCGGAGACCTTCTCCGGGTTCTCCCCCGTATAAATTTCCGGGGCGGATGATGGCATATTTGCCGATGGTGACGCGGTTACCCAAAATAATTTTTTGGGTGGAACGGGCATTGATTTCGGCATAATCTTCGATGATCAGTTCGCGTCCTGCTTCGAGGTAGCCGGCATACCTGATGGATACCTGTTTGCCTGCCAGCACCAGTCCTGAAGACCTGCCCATGAAACATTTTTCCCATAGTCCGCGCAGCACGAAGGGCACCAGCCGCCACAGGGTGACCATGCGGTCAGAGGAGGTCATGTTCTCGCCCAGTCTTTGTCTCACTGCTTGCAGCATGGGGTGTGGTGATGGATATGGTGAAAGGTATAGTGAAAGGGCAAGTTACAATTAA
>JBJTJJ010000249.1:0-4327 GCA_046095445.1 Sediminibacterium sp. | reverse complement strand
CACAAATAAGGAACACCGGTAATATTGGCATTGGGAATAAAACCAAAGGCACTTCCACTACAAATTTCATAATTACCGGCTGCATTACTGATTACCAAAGCAGGGTTGATTACAACCCTTACATTTTGAACATTGGAGCATCCGTCGGTACTGATGAGACTATACTCATAAGTAACAGTTACCGGATTGGAAGTAGTATTAACGAGGGACTCATTGATAGATCCGGAACCAGAGGTTGGAACATTTGATATGCCTGGAGTTATATTCCTGTTCCAACTGAAAAGTACATTCGGTACAGATGAATTAGGGGTGTATTGGAAAGGTGTATTACTACATACTGCTGCAGGTGTTAGCGGACTGCTAAGAACCAAAGAAGTATTGACTAATTGCTGGAAGGTGACTGTATTTCCTGAACATCCATTGGCCCTCGGGTAAACAGCAATGGTAGAAGTGATAGCAGTCGGCGTAGCATTGGTAGCTACAAAATACATATCTCCATTTCCTGATGCCGGTGCACCAATTGCAGTGTTACTATTGGTCCAGAGATATTCGGTGCCACTTACAACTGATCCGGTAAAATTGATGATTTTTAGTGTATTGTTGCAAGCAGTCTGATTACCGGGGTTGAACATACTAGGTGTAGGATTTACCGTGGCATAGACCGGAATGATGGGACTACTACAACCCGCTGCTGTAAGTGAGTAATTATAGGTAACTACCAATGGTACATTGGAACTATTAGTGAGGACTTCGTTGATATTCCCAACACCTGATGCAGATGGATTAGTTATTCCCGTTACTACTGCGCGAGACCAATTGAATATAGTATTACTTATAAAACTGGTAGGGGTATAGCGCTGAGCAGTACCACTACAGATGGGTGATAAAATAAAATCAGAAGTAAGAGTTGGAGTTGGATTAACGGTGATTGTAAATGACCTTGGAGTTCCGGTACAACCATTGGCAGCAGGTGTTACTGTAACTGTACTCTTTATGGGTATAAAAGTGGCATTATTAGCTACAAAAGAAATATCTCCACTTCCCGCATTGGGTAATCCAATGTTCACATTGGTACTCTCCCAGTTGTAGTTAGTACCTGTTACAGCCGATCCTGACAATGAAATTAGAACTGCTTGGTCACTGCAATAAACTTTATCAGTTACTGTATTAACTACAGGAATAGGATTCACTGTTACAACGACATTGGTAAGATTAGAACAATCTCCCAATCTGTTCAAAAACTGGTACGTAACATTGAAAGGCGCATTCGTTGTGTTCACCAATACTTCACTAATAGGAATATTGGTTCCACCTGCAGTGGGATTGGATACTCCTGCTGTAGCAGTTCTTGTCCAGCTCAAAATTGTACCACTGGCAGAGCTAATACCAATGTAATAGAAAGGTGCCTGACTACAAGTGCTTCTTGTCAGGTCTGAAGCCAGCGTCAAAGTAGGTCGTACAGAAACCAGCAGCTCCTCATTGTATGAACATCCATTGGCGGTAAGTGTAAATGCATAACTCACCAATTCAGTGGAGTTACTCACATTAACCAGCGTCTCATTGATAGTACCTGTTCCTGATGTTGCAGGATTAGTGATATTGGCTACCAATGCACGTGCCCAAATATAACTAGTGCCACTTACATTTGAGGTAGGTGTAAAACTAAAAAGGGTACTATTACAAACTGCCTTGGGACCACTGTTACCCAGAATGGGTTCTGGATTAACAGTTACATTGACAGAGAAAGGGTTGCCCGAACATCCGGAAACTACTGGAACTGCAGTATATCGGATGAGTGCAGGTGTTGTTCCGGTATTAATTAAAACCTGAGTTACCGAGTATTGCTGTGATGCCTGGGAATTTCCTCCGGAAACATTACCGGAAAGTACTTCGGGCACACCCCAGGTATAGAAGGTTGACTCCGGCACACCTGTCGGACTCACTTCGAAAGCAGAGCCACTGCAGGAAGTGGCAACTTTATCTGTAACCGATGGTCTTGGACGAACAGTTACTGTGATTTTAAATGTTGGTCCGGAGCAAAGTGCTGAGCCAGTCCTGGGGGTTACTGTAAATTCTACATTTAGCGGAGCAAGCGTGCTATTCGTCAGCGTAGGATTAAAGGAATTACGAGGTGTTGCAACAGTTGCGGCTCCTGTAATCCCTGGGGGAACCAATGTGGGCACCCAGGTATAAGTGGTACCATCTGGCACTCCTGTTGCGGTATAACTTAAAGTAGAGCCACTACAAACAATCAAATTTTGATCTGCGATAAATGGTATCGGCACCACCTGAATCGTAAAAGTCTTGGGTGCACCGGCACATGCATAATTAGATGTAGAAGTAAACGGTGTGACTGTTATGGTAGCAGTCACATTGGAGGAACCATTGTTAATGGCATTGAAAGAAGTGATAGTTCCGGTACCAGCTGCTGCTAGTCCTATAGAAGTTGTGGTATTCGTCCAATTATAAATGACACCTGCATTATAGATATTGTCCGAAGAAGTAAAACTCACCATGTTGGTGGATGCTCCCGCACAAACTATTTGATTGGCGGGTTGGCTAACATCCGGTGCAATACCATCGACGTTGACAGTAGCACTAAAGGCGGTAGCAACTGTATTGGCGCATTTATTGGCTCCTCTAACAGTTACGTAGTAGGTCGTATTATTCGTTAAAATTCCCGTAGTATAAGAGACACCTTGAGTCAATGGGTTGTTTAAGGCAGCATCAGAGTACCAAGTAAAAATTTCAGAACCGGTGGTGATGGTACTAGAACTACTGAGGGCAACCATTAGTGTGGTAGGCAAGCCCGAACAAACTTTAGGCAGACTGGGTGTAATATTGATATCTCCGGCTGTTGCAAAAGGTAATACGTTGACCGTCACTGTAAATGGACTTCCGATGGGTGCGTTAGAGAGATTAACGGGTGTGACTGTATATATAGCTTGTAGTGAATTATTCGTTGAATTCGTCAATGTTCCAGTTATACTGATCTGTGTTGTACCCGACGCTCCGCCTGACAAACCGAAAGGCATCGTTGGCGCAGGCCAGGTATAGCGGGTGTTTGCCGGTACAACGTCCGGAGGTGTACCCACTCCATTCACGGGAAGTACTCCAAATGATTGTCCGGTACACGGCGTGGTAAACTTAGGACCAATCACGGCCTGGCCACTGGCATAAAATGCCAGCGAACACCAAACAGCTGCAGTTAATAGAAACCTGGTCATCATTCAACAATTTTAAATGTCATAGGATTGGCTTTGCGGGTGGTACCATCAGACATGGAAATCTGAATTTCGTCAAAAATGATCAGATCACCTTGCTTACAGGAACCTATCAAACTTTGTGAAGCAGGAGAGAAAACATCACCATAATTATACACTGGTTTTTTTCCTTCTTTACCAACTTTAATTACGTTGTAACCATTGATTCTTCCCGGGAAATTTTTGAACATACTAGATCCCATATAAGCAATGAGACGATTGGAATTCAATAAATCACGCACATTGATTATATTATTGGTCATGCTCTCAGTGTTGAGTCTGATCAATGGATTAGGTAATAAAGAAACCTCCACCTTTTTATCAAAAAGCACCTTATTGGCACTTGTTCTTTTATCCATGAACTTGATGGTATATAGACCTGGCTTACCAAAACTCAAATAATAATCATTGCCGGTTTGATTCATTTTTGCATCGGGAGTTACTATAATGGCAAAGTCACCCGTAGCACTATAATTGAGACTCTTTAAGATTTGGTTTTTAATACCTACAAAGTAATTCTCATTCTGAAGAGCATTTTTGAGCCGCTTTGTTAATTCATCATTCGTAGAAATTTCAGAAGACGCATTGCTGGTATTTTTATTTAGTTCTTCTTTCAATCGCTTCATGATTTCCGCCTGTTTCTCAGCATCCGATACCTTACTCATCTCACCTTGTTTGAACAATACAGTGGTATTATTCTGGATGGAATAGAATGCCTGAACATATCCAATGGTTTTCAATGCAGCTAACTGATAGATATTTTCCACATCCAATAACAATAGTTTTATACGCTTGATATGGAAATAGCTCACTGCAACAGGTTTGTGTAGGAATAAATATTTGTCCCATTCGTAATCCTTTCCAGACCTACTTGTAATAATAGCAACAACAGGTATAAGAGTTTTTATGGCAGAATCAAGTTGTAAAGGTTGAGAATTGAGAAAATTCACCAATTCAAATAACTCATCATAAACTTTTTGGATATTTGACTTTTTATCATTGCCTTCTTTCTCTATAAAAATTTGCTCCATTTTCCGCATACTATTGAATTCCTTCCATATATC
>JBJTJJ010000248.1:0-1844 GCA_046095445.1 Sediminibacterium sp. | reverse complement strand
TACCAAAAGACGCCGTGGTAATTGATTGTAAAGACAAGCACATTTATCCCTCCTTCATAGATATTTATACCGACTATGGTATTCCGGGAACACAACGGGATCCTGCAGCACTGCGGGCAGCGTTTAACTTCAACGCGCCCTCACAGATTACCTCCAATACCAAAGGCGCTTATGGCTGGAACCAGGCCGTTCGCCCGGAAACAGATGCTGCCCGCCTTTTTGTAGTCGACGACAGTAAGGCGAAAGTTTGGCGCGAACTCGGATTCGGAACCGTTCTCACACACAGCAAAGACGGTATTGCCCGCGGAGCGGGCTCCGTAGTGACACTTGCCAACGAAAAAGAAAGCAGCGTAATAATTAAAGAGCGGGCTTCCGCGCACTATTCTTTTAATAAAGGCAGCTCTACACAAAGCTATCCCAGCAGCATCATGGGAAGCATCGCTTTGTTGCGCCAAACTTATTTAGACGCCCAGTGGTACAAAAACAATGCGGCAAAAGAGGGATTAAATCACTCTTTGAAAGCATGGAATGAATTACAGGGCCTGCCACAAATATTCGAGGCGGAAGATAAGTGGAACGATGCGCGTGCCGCTAAAATTGCTACTGAATTTGGGGTCAAGTATATCATCAAAGGCGGTGGTAATGAATACCAGCGCATTGCTGATATCGCAGCATTGCAATCGCCCATGATTGTATCTCTAAACTTCCCTGCTACCATGGATGTGGAAGACCCCATCGACGCGCGCGCCGTTTCTATTGCAGACATGAAACACTGGGAAATGGCTCCCGGAAACCCGGCAGCTATTGAAAAAGCCGGCATCAGTTTCTGCCTCACGGTTGCTGACCTCAGAGATCCAAAAACTTTTTACAGCAATTTGCGCAAAGCCATTGAGGCCGGACTTAGCGAGAACAAAGCCATGGATGCGCTCACCAAGACTCCTGCAACTTTGTTGGGCGTTTATGATAAAGTAGGAAGTCTTGAACCCGGTAAGCTGGCGAACTTCATCATCACCAGCGGACCGGTGTTCTCGGAAAAAACGACCATCCTCCAAAACTGGGTGCAAGGAAATAAATATGGTGTGAAGGAAGATAACTGGAATGATGTGAAAGGAATCTATGCGCTCACCATAACGGGCGCCGGAGGAACAAGCAACTATACATTAGATGTGAAGAGCGCCATGGCCGCCAATGTGATAGGAAAAGATACCCTCACAGGAAAATTCAGTCATGACGGAAAAATGGTGAAGCTCAGCTTTGGCACACAACCTGCTCGCAGGCCGGGAGCCGGCAACATGGGTGGAGGAATGGGCGGACGCGTTCCTGCCCAATATCGACTCAGCGGCGTGTCGAATGGCAATAGCTGGGCGGGTACAGGAGAAGACACCGCCGGAAACAAAGTAACCTGGGTGGCCAGCTGGAGCAGTGCCGCTGCTACCAATGCTTCGAGCGATAGCACAAGAAGAAGGCCTTCGTTCACCGGAAGAACAGGCAGGGTTCAATATCCTTTCAATGGCTATGGTTGGGAAGAGGCGCCAAAGGCGGAAACCATGTTGATCAAAAACGCAACAGTATGGACCAACGAAAAAGAAGGAAAACTGGAGGGAGCAGATGTGCTGATTAAAAATGGTAAAATTGTCAAAGTAGGCAAAAACCTCAGCGAAGACGGAGCGCGCGTTATTGATGCAACCGGCAAACATGTTACAGCCGGAGTAATTGACGAACACTCACACATCGCTGCAGCATCAATCAACGAAGGGGGACAGTCCGTTACCTCTGAAGCGCGCATTGCTGACAACCTGAATCCGGAAGACATTAATATATATAGACAACTCAGTGGAGGGGTT
>JBJTJJ010000247.1:0-1945 GCA_046095445.1 Sediminibacterium sp. | reverse complement strand
GACTTACAGGGTACTACGGAAGAAGGACCCAATACAGTTCCGGCTCCGCATCCGAATTTGAAGTCCAAAAATTAATTGAATGAAATAGTTGATAAAAGAGCCGGTGATGCCGGCTCTTTTATTATAGCTTAATCAAATGCTCTTCTGTAAATTGCTCAAGTGAATGCAATAGCAGATCCGCAGCACCCCATTTGCTTTGTGCTCTTTCATCAGCATGCGGCACCACCACACATTTCATGCGGGCAGCCTTCGCAGCAATCATTCCATTGAAAGAATCTTCAAAACAAAGACACTGCACCGGCAGCACATCCAATGAAGCTGCACAGTCGAGGTACACCTGTGGATGCGGTTTGCCATACGGCAATGCTTCCGCAGAAGCTGCTGCCATCACATAAGGCTCTATGCCCGTAATTTTTTTGGCGATCTCAATCAACTCAGGTGGTGAAGATGTCGCGAGTCCGATATGAAAGCCCTTCCGATGAAAAAAATCAAAAATATAATTCACGCCCGGTAAGGTCTCTGCCTCTTCATTGATTTTTTGCAATACCAACTCAACAATCTCTTTCTCTACCTGGGGGAAAATTATAGGATCTTGCCCATACCTGCTCAGCCACCAGGCAACAAACTCCTTGGTCCGCAAACCGGTAGTGGTAGCATACGTTTCGGGTGTCAGGTGCACTCCATACCCCGCAAAAATCTCCGCAGCCGCCTGGTTCCACAAAGGCTCGCTGTTAATCAGGAGTCCGTCTATATCAAAAATGACCGTATTTAATTGCATGTGTCGATATTAGTGGCGCAAAAATACCTTTTCCTTTGAATCTCAATCATTTCAGTCCGGGTAAGCTAAAAAATCAGGAAGATGTATTAGTTTAGCAGTTCTCAAGAGCACCCTTGCCGTAGAGAAGCATCCCCGGTGCAGGTGAGAAAGACCGAAAGGTAGTAGAGTAACGAAAAACTTGCGCATGATACGTTCATTGGTATATGCATTGGTGGGCTTTGTATCCTGGCCCGGACTGGTTCTCTTCAATAGGATAAAAATAGAGGGCACTGAACACCTGCGTCAGTTGCCCAAAGGAAATGTGTTGTTCGTTAGCAACCACCAAACCTATTTTGCAGATGTTATTGCCTTCCTCCATATCTTCTGTGCCGTTAAATGGAGAAGGGAGAACAGACTCGGACTTCCCTTCTACCTGCTGAATCCATTTACCAATGTTCATTTCGTTGCTGCCGAAGAAACCATGAACGGCAGTTTTTTATCCCGCATCTTCAAGTTGGCCGGAGCACTTACCGTGAAACGTACCTGGAGAGATAAAGGTCAGGACGTATCCAGAGATCGCGATGAATCCGATACACAAAAAATCGATGAGGCACTGCACCAAAGTTGGATCATCACCTTCCCGCAGGGAACTACCAAACCCTTCGCCCCGGGTAGAAAAGGAACAGCACATATCATCAAGAATAATCAGCCAATCGTTATTCCTGTCGTCATCAATGGATTTTGGCGTGCTTTCACCAAGACCGGCTTATCATTTAAAAAGACAGGTACCCAACTCACCGTTCGTTTCAAGGAGCCATTGGTCATCGATTATACCCAACCGGTGGATGCTATTCTCGATCAGGTGATGGAAGCAATTGAACAAAGCAAATCCTTCATGATGAAGGGCAGACATCATCTGATGCAAATGCTGGACAAATAATTATTCGATTACTCGCTGATAAAGAGTGCCTTGAGTTCATTGGCATCGTGTGGCTTCATTTTTCCTGCCAGAATCAGTCGCAGTTGTCTTCTGCGCAAGGCGCCATCATAGAGTTTTTGTTCCTCTTCGGTTTCTGCAATCAGCTCCGGTACTTTTCTGGGTTTCCCATTAGGGTCTAAAGCAACAAAAGTGAAAAATGCCTCATTGCTTTCATACTTGTATTGATGTAATAGGTCTTCCCCCCAAAC
>JBJTJJ010000246.1:0-3517 GCA_046095445.1 Sediminibacterium sp. | reverse complement strand
GATCAGTTTTATTTTTAATTTTTAATTCAGCCCGCATTTGGATGCTGCGATCTTCCGGAAAGATGTCTGCATACAACATCAGTCCGGTTACTTTTGGCTGCGGAATGCGTTCATACTTTTTGTACTTTTTTTCATAGTTCGCAGATCTTTCTTCGCCTTCATCTACAGTAGAAAACTTATTGACTTCACTTACATTATAATAAATATAAGCACCACTTCCAATCCATAGAATACTTAGCAATAGCACAATGGTTGCGCTGTTTCTATTCCATCTGTTTTTGAAGGCCTGCCAGCGTGATTTGAAACTATGGTTGGTACCCCGTGCCCACATTAGTGCAGCCAATACCAGCAAGATGAAGCCAAAGGAGGTCCAGTAAAGATTGAACCAAAACAGAGGATCTGCAAAATGACCGAAGTCATTCATATCTGATAATCGGTAGCCGGGTTTGTAACTGTATAAAAAAAGGTTGTAATTCCAATCAAGGAAACTACGGGCAATGAATATTAATACCCAGATTGCAATACCTGCAAAGTGTCCTAAAAATTTATTGTTAATCAGTGCGTGCACAAAAAATGCAAGAAGTGCCATTTGCAAGTAATCCCAGAAAGTGATGGCATACAGATCAATGAAATAGTAATCCCACTTGAAATCAAAAAATCCTTGTAAAACCTGTACTGTCACTCCCACTACCATAGGTACTGTTGCCAGGAGGAAGCAAACACCTGTTATGGCAAGAAACTTTGACCCCAATTGTACCCAGTTGGGAACAGGCAAGGCATCTGCGATGTTAGAAAATCGCGTGGCACGATCCCTGTGTACGGTTTCGCCTGCATAGAACATGATTAAGATGAATACAAACAGACTATAGTTGAAAGTTTTGAACAACAACATATTCATGGTTACTGGTCTGTCCGGTACACCATATTGTAGATTCCCTATCCAGTCATCAATGAATAGAAATATAATTCCACCCAGAATGATAGAAAGAAAATAGCTGTCACGTAATATGTTGCGGAATTCCAATTTCCCCAGATTCCAGAGGTTAGACCAATTCAGACCTTTGCTGAATGTTGGATTATAAAGAGGTAAGGCAATGCGGGCAGTTTTCAGCTCACCTTCTTTGATACGTGCCGATCTGCTGCTTTGCGATACAAATCTTCCGATGGTGAAACGCCAATAAGCAACTAATAGCACCAGTAATCCTATTCCCGGCCAAAGCAACCGGTTGAGCAATAGATTACCGGACATGGGGGTGAGCAATGTGTTTTGTTCAACCGGAGTGAAATATTTCGTGGCATTGGAAAAAGTGTTCAATGCAAAAGGATCAAGCAGATCAACTAAATCACGTTTATCCAAATCACTTACCAGGAAGTTGGAAAGCAAGTAGAGGATAAACAATAAGATAGATGCTGTGTACAATACCCTGTTATTGCGTAACCAGGCTACTAATCCGAAGAAAATACAAGAAGTGAAAAATAAGCTGGGAATGAAAATGGTAAGATAGGGCCAAAGATAATTGATAGGTAAATTCGGACCATATCTTTCGGGCTTAGTCCAGTCAGTGATTGGACCCAACCAGGTTCCGGCAATATAGCCAACAATAGCTCCTGAACATACCAGTACTAAAATCATGAAAGACCCCCAGAACCTGCCCCAGAAATAGGCAGAGCGACCGATTGGCGTGGACAGCAGATATTCTTTGGTATTGTGTTCCAGGTCACGATACAGGGGAACTCCCATGATGGCCGAACTGATGAGTACACTAAAAATCCCCAGTAATGTAAAAAATGAACCAATCATGGTGGGAGAATTGTGGTACACTTTTTCACTGGCAGGTGTTCCTCCATCAGCTATCATAAGCATTGTGATGAGCAGGAAAACTAAAAAATAAATATAAGTAGCCGGACGTTGCAGCCGGTAGCGAATTTCAAAACTAAGGACTGACCAAAACATAGCTTTTAATTTACAGGGTTACCAGATCCATTTTTGCTGAAATGGCATTGAAGTAAACATCTTCCAACGTAGGTTCAGACAAGCTAAATCCATTACCCGGATCAGCATCTGCTATCACACGGATGAATAACCTTCCTTCTGCCAATTGTGTTGCGATCACATGATATTTACTCCTGTAGTCATCTATCTCTGTTTTGGGAATAGATTTACTCCATACTTTGCCTGTGAGCCAGTTTACAGCCTCTTTCGGTGTGCTCACCGCCATTACTTCTCCTCCGCAAATGATGGCGAATCTTTTACAAAGTGTTTTGACATCTTCTACAATGTGTGTACTTAGAATTACAATGGTGTTCTCACCAATCTCACTTAACAGGTTATAGAATCTATTACGCTCTGCAGGGTCAAGTCCAGCTGTTGGCTCATCTACAATCAACAGTTGTGGGTTACCTACTAATGCCTGGGCAATTCCAAAACGTTGCTTCATACCTCCTGAAAAACTTCCTAAATTTCTTTTCCGCTCTTTCCACAGATTTACTTTTTGTAGCAATGCATCTACTGTTTCCTGGCGCTCCGCTTTATTAGACAATCCTTTTAAGCGAGCAATATGATCTAACATCATGCCTGCGCTTACTCTGGTGTAGACGCCAAATTCCTGCGGTAGATATCCCAATACTTTTCTCAATGCCTCAGGGTTGTGCAAGACATCGAGATCACCTAAATGGATAGATCCACTATCCGGTTCCTGAAGTGTGGCAATCGTTCTCATGAGGGTGGACTTTCCTGCACCATTCGGTCCGAGTAACCCAAACATTCCCTGAGGAATAGTTAGAGAAATATTATGCAGCGCCTGCACGCCATTGGCATAAGTCTTCGATAGATTGTTAATGATCAGTTCCATGATGGTAATGTTTAAATGATCGAAAAAATAGAGGGTAATTCAATTTGAAATTAAATTTAATTCGTGTTATTCATTCTAAAAATATTTAGTGGGATAGTCGGTCAAAGTTTCCTGACCAGTGGTCTACAGGGCTGGGATTATGGTTTTGGAAGAGTTAGAACGAATGTAGTTATTGGAAGTTACAGATCATTTTAGTGGCATATTTCACGAGTAGTATAAAAAAAGACCCCGTACTAATAATATGTCGGGGTCGGTAACTGATATCAATTTTCACGAGGAGTATAAAAAAAAGACCCCGACCGTAGCGTCGGGGTCTAGATAAATGGTTATCTGTTGTATTAATATCCACCCATTCCGCCCATATCAGGAGCTGGATGTGCATGGGCTGCTTCGGGCTTTGGTTTGTCAGCAATTACACACTCAGTAGTGAGCAACATAGCTGCAATTGAAGCTGCATTTTCCAATGCAACACGGGTTACTTTGGTAGGGTCGATAACACCGGCTTTCAGCAGGTTCTCATAAACTTCAGAACGGGCATTGAAACCGAAGTCACCTTTTCCTTCTTTGATTTTCTGCACAACAATGGAACCTTCGATTCCGCTGTTAGCAACGATCTGACGGATAGGCTCCTCGATGGCTCGCTTAACAATCTGAATACCGGTAGC
>JBJTJJ010000245.1:0-2199 GCA_046095445.1 Sediminibacterium sp. | reverse complement strand
GAACATCCTGTAAAAAATATAATGCCGCATAGGCATATGATCAGTCTTTTCATTGAATTGTAAAAAAAGTAAAGAAATAGGGCCAATTTTGGTTGTCGTTCACCCGCCAGTTCAACTATCAAAATTAATATTTATCTCCTGTTTGAAGAGGTTTTTTTTCCGATTACTGGAGGCGGTAATAGATCCCTCGTTCTTCAAGAGATCTTGACCCAGAAATATCTTTGCCCAACAACTCAAATTGTCTACCGACAAAAAGCAGGAAAATCAGTACTTTGCAAGCATTCATACCACCAGTACCAATTGCCTGAAAATGAAAAAAACGATTGCCTGTGTCTCACTTTTGGTAATGATGATGGCTTGTAACAGGGAGGACAAACTTTTTCGTTTAATAGATGCCTCTAAAAGCGGGATTCAATTCAGCAATGATATTACAGAAACACCCGACAGGAATATACTGAACTATGAGTATATGTACAATGGGGGCGGCGTTGGTATCGGGGACTTCAACCACGATAGTTTGCCGGATATTTATTTCACCGGCAATCTCGTAGCCAATCAACTGTATCTAAACAAGGGACAACTAAAATTTGAAGAAGTAGCAGTAAAAGCAGGAGTAACCGGTGATGGCAAATGGTGCAAAGGAGTGAGTATAGTGGACATCAACAACGATGGTTGGGATGATATCTATGTCTGTGCTGCAGTTTTGCCAGATTCTAATGCCCGAAAAAATATTTTATATGTGAACCAGGGGCTGGATCCCAATACCGGTATCCCACAATTTAAAAATCTGGCAGAAGAATACGGACTTGACGATGCATCCAATACACACATGGCTGCTTTCTTTGATTATGACAATGATGGAGACCTGGATGTATACCTACTGCTGAATGACCTGGATGGCACATACCCCAATGAGTTCAGGCCCATTCGAAAAGATGGCAGCTGGCCCAACACAGATAAACTTCTCGAAAACAACTGGGATGCCGCTAAAGGCCATGCAGTTTTCAATGATGTTTCCACGAAAGCAGGTATTTTAATAGAAGGGCACGGACTGGGAGTGAACATAACAGATATCAATCAGGATGGTTGGAAAGATATCTATGTCAGCAATGACTATATATCCAATAACATTTTATATATCAATAATAAAAATGGAACATTCACTGACCAATGTTCCCGCTATTTCAAACACGTTAGTAAAAACGCCATGGGCAATGATGTAGCAGACATCAACAATGATGGCCTTCCCGATATTGTCGAAATGGATATGATGCCAGCAGATCGCTACCGGCAAAAAATGATGTACAATGACATCAGCTACCAGACCTACCAGAATTTTGCCCGCTTCGAATACATGCACCAATATGCCCACAATACCCTGCAATTGAACCAGGGCATGGTAAAGGGGGAAAGGGACTCCATTGCGAGACCAGTGTTCTCAGAGATTGCCTATTTCAGTGGCATGGCACAAACCGACTGGAGTTGGGCACCCCTGCTGACCGATCTTGACAATGACGGATATAGAGATCTCATCATTTCCAATGGACTTCCCAAAGACATGTCTGACCTGGATTTCATGGCTTATCGCGATGATGCAGTTGCCAAAACACCTATACCCGAATTGCTTGCTCACATGCCCGTTGTTAGGGTAAGCAATTATGTTTATCGCAATACTGGTCAATTACAATTTGAAGACAAAACAAAAGAATGGGGACTGAACTTTAATTCTTTTGGTGCAGGAATGGCCAGTGCAGATTTTGACCGCGATGGAGATCTGGATATCATCATTAACAATACCAACGAAAAAGCAAGTTTACTCGAGAATACAATTAATGAGCAAGAAAATAAGAATGGGTATCTGCAAATTCAATTGCAAGGTGACAGCAGCAATAGAAATGCAATGGGGGCCTTTGTACACATGTATCAAGGAAAAAACAAGCAGGTATATGAATATACTCCTTACAGAGGCTATATGTCAAGTATTGAGAACATGGCGCACTTTGGAATAGGAAACAATAAAAATGTAGATTCCGTTGTTGTCATCTGGCCCAACCACCTGAAACAAACTATTGTTCAACCGACAACTAATACCCGTTTATTGATTCGCCAAAACGGCAATCAGGAAGTATTTGATTTTAATCTCAGAGAGACCAATACATTATTTCAGGAAGTTACAAGAAGTGCCGGGCTCGAATACCT
>JBJTJJ010000244.1:0-2602 GCA_046095445.1 Sediminibacterium sp. | reverse complement strand
TTGAATTTACTATTTAGATAATTTTTCAAACAGAAACAACCCACACCCATACTTATTCCCATTTGAAAATGAATACGCAGGATTTTCAACAATTCGATCTCCGCTATCAGAAATAAAATCAAACCTTTTTAACTCAAGGGCATTAAATATCATTACAATTGTTTCCACAAAGAAAACCCTATGTGCATCAAAAAATAAGGATTGTTGCCCAACAGGTGTGCCAATTAATAATTTTCCTCCTGGCTTAAGCACCCGACACAATTCCCGGGCTGCTTTGATATGCCCTTCCGGATCTATCGGGTCGCCATACCTACCCAAGCCAATGTGCTCTATCACGTGTAAACAACTTAAACTTGCAACCGACCCTGTTGCATAGGGCAATTCCAAAATCGATCCTTCCTTGAAAATTAATTCTTTAAAGGGAGACTTCATGGGCCTAATATCCACATATTCTACTGTACAAAAAGGTAGTACATGAGCAATAAATCCGTCAATACGAGAACCTATATCTACATGAAACTTGCATCCATCATCAAATAATTTTTTAGCAGCCCAAACGTCTTGAAGGAAGTAATGCCCTCCTACTGAGCCAGCACTTAAATAACGCTCATATGTATATTACCTTAGTCTTCCCCATTTTATTTTAATACTTTTTTCGGTCGAAGTACTTTGGTAAGTGATAATATTTTTAAAAAAAACTGGAAGCGCTTTAATCTTCATTACAAGTTTCAGAGGATCAAAAAAAAGTGCCTTAAATACAATGTAAATTCTCTTCATTACTCGATAATATATTTTTATGAATTTTCTTTGTCTACCCCAACACCACCCTACTTCCCTCCTGCTCAAATCGGAATGGCACTTCAATTAATCCGTTCAATGCTTTTCGAACCGCTGATTGATTTTCGGGTGCTACAAAAAAGAGCATGAATCCACCCCCGCCCGCACCTAGTATCTTTCCTCCTATCGCACCGGCTGCTATTGCCCGATTATAAATATCGTCTATTGCCGTAGTAGTTACTCCGCTGGAAAGTGATTTTTTGTAATCCCAGGCCTCCTGCAACATACTGCCGAATTCCTGCAAGTCGCGCGTTTCATCTGTCAAAAGATACTCGGCATGCGTTACCATCTGCATCATCCTTTGTAACTCCTGCTTCCTGCTCGAAAAATTCACCAGCTTACTCGCTTCTATCTGTGAAGCAAATCTTGAGAAACCCGTGAAATACAACATCAAATGATCTTGCAAGGTTGTCAACCTGCTACTAGTGACTCTTATTGGCTTCACTTCAAAGTTACCGTCCGGTAAAAAATTGATGCGGTTAAACCCTCCACAAGCAACGGCTATCTGGTCCTGACAACCCACCACTTCCTGAATCACTTCCTGCTCCACGTATATCGCATCTTTGGCCAACTGCTGCAGCGTAGTTTCTTTTCCCATCAACTGATACATCGCCCGCAACAAACCTACCGTAAAAGCTTAACTGGAACCCAAACCCGAACGAGCCGGCAAATCACCATCATGGTGAATCTCCAACCCCTCCTCCCATTGTAACCACTGCATCACACCTTTAATCGCCGGATGCCTGATCTCACTCACCTCATTCACATCCTCCATTTCACTGTACACCAACCGGTGCCTGTGCGGAAAAAATGGTGGCTTGCGCCGAACACTTACATAACAAAACTGATTGATGGCAGTCGATATCACCGAACCCCCATTCTCCCGAAACCACAAAGGAAAATCAGTACCCCCGCCAAAAAAAGACACCCGGTAAGGAGTCTTGGTAATTACCATTGATCTAATCGATTAAACATGACTTCGTCTATCTCACTCACAGAGTAAAGCAATCATCGCATTTCCTTCGTACAACGAAGGGAACATGAATACAAATATACTAATTAAATAGCTGAAAGCTGAATAAAAACATAGCTATGCAGCTATATTATTAATTTTATTTATAATTTATAATTGTCCAATTTTATCTACTTCCTCAAGTTACAAAGTGAAAATAAGGGATGGGGAAAGTCCGCAAAAAAAAGGTTATCAACAGGGTTGCGGATACGTAAAAAACATAAGAAAAAAAATGTAGCTCAATCATCGGGACTGTTCCATCAACAAACACACCGCATGCGCCGCTAAACCTTCCTCCCGCCCAATAAAACCTAATTTCTCCGTAGTCGTCGCCTTAATGGAAATATCTTTCAATCCAATACCCAAAGTGCCGGCAATCACTTCCTGCATCCGCGCAACATAGGGCTTGATCTTGGGGGCCTCTAAACACAAGGTCGCATCTATGTTACCAATCTTATACCCCGCTTCCACCACCAATTCCCGCGTGCGGGCCAATAAAATACGGCTGTCAATATTCTTATACGTCTGGTCCGTATCCGGAAAATGTACCCCAATATCGCCCAAACATGCCGCCCCTAACAAAGCATCACATATCGCATGCAACAACACATCGGCATCACTGTGCCCCAACGCCCCCTTATGGTGCGGAATCTGTACCCCACCTATCACCAAATCTCTGCCCTCCACCAACCGATGAAAATCTATTCCATAACCGATACGGACTGACATCTGTGCTGAATTTAATGGACCAAC
>JBJTJJ010000243.1:0-8508 GCA_046095445.1 Sediminibacterium sp. | reverse complement strand
GAGCCAATGAACAGGCTTTCAAAACCAATTTTAGCCACTTTCCCCGTATCAGTTGAGGTGCCGGGCATGCCTTCTGGTGCCATCCATGACTTACCCGCCCAACTGCCGGCTATGAGAGCGAAGGCAATTAGTAACCCTTTGGAAAGGGATATAGGGGTATTCATGCGCCAGGATGGCCATTCCATAGCCTTGATTTTTAGTGCTTTTCGCCCCGAAAGTCCAATTTTCGTGCCAAACTATGCTTTTAGGACTTCCCTGCCAGTTGCAGGAAGCGGTTGGAAAGGCGCAGCAAAGATACTTCATTAAAACGGGCTGTCATCACCTGGAGTCCAAAGGGAAGACCGGAGGGGTGCTGAAAAAGGGGAAGGGAAATAGCCGGGGAACCAACCAGATTGGCTAAAACGGTATAAATATCGCCCAGGTACATTTCGACCGGATCGGTCGTTTTTTCCCCCAGCCGGAAGGCAGGGGAAGGCACTGTAGGCATCAAAAGACCGGAATAATTCGAAAAAATATCCTGGAAAGAATCCGATAACAACCGTCTAACCTGCTGTGCCTTGGTAAAGTAGGCGTCAAAATAACCAGCGCTCAGAACAAAGTTACCCAGGAGAATCCTGCGCTGCACCTCCTTTCCAAATCCTTGAGAGCGCGTTAGGGTATATAGTTCCTCCGGGGTAGTTAAATCGCCGGGAGCCCGAAAGCCATACCTGACCCCGTCATACCGCGAAAGGTTGCTGGATGCTTCTGCTGTAGTTAAAACATAATAGGCAGGTACAATTTCATCAAGCCACTCCATGTCAACGGCATCTATCTGGTAGCCTGCAGAACGAAGCACGTCAAAAAAGGAATACAGGGAACTGCGAATGGCCGGATCTAAACAAGGGTGTTCCAGAGCCTGTCGGATATAGGCCAGCTTTCCGTTGGGGGCACTGTTACTCAATTCATGGGAATATGATGGAACGGGCAGGTCAGACACTGTACTGTCGTACTCATCAGCGCCGGCAATTACTTCCAGTACCAATGCTGCATCATTGATATTTTTTGTAAAAATTCCTATCTGATCAAAGGACGACGCATAGGCGATCAATCCGTAGCGAGATATCCTGCCATAGGTAGGTTTTAATCCGATGATACCGCAGAAATCAGCCGGCTGACGCACCGAACCTCCGGTATCAGAACCCAGACTGACCATGCACATGCCGGCCTGAACGGCAACTGCCGAACCACCCGAGGAACCTCCCGGTACACGGGTGGGATCGATAAAATTTCTAACAGGGCCGAAGGCAGAATTTTCATTGCTGCTGCCCATCGCAAATTCATCACAGTTTTGTCTTCCTATGATAATAGCTCCGGCATTGAGTAATTTTTGGATGGCAGTAGCGTTGTAAATGGCTACATAATTTTCCAGCATGTGGGAGGCTGCAGAAACCCGATGACCTTGATAACAAAGTACATCTTTGATGCCTATAACAACACCATGCAGAGGTGCCAATGGCTCTCCATTCTTTCTGGTCAGATCTAGCGCTGCTGCGCGCGCAAGTGCCTCTTCTTCAAAAACTTCCAGAAATGCATTCAGGTGTTCGTTGGCACGGATTACAGACAGATAATGCTGTACGGTTTCTGTGCAACTGATGGCTGCAGACTGCAGCGCACTGTGATAGTCTTTGATTACACTTATCGGAAACAAAGGCTATGATTAATTGTGGTGCAATTATGCGCCGGTAGTAGAATTGTCTTTTTCTTTGATACCCTCTTCAATCTCACGCTTAACATTGTTCTTGGCATCATTGAACTCACGTATTCCTTTACCCAATCCACGCATGAATTCGGGTATTTTTCTGCCCCCGAATAATATCAGGACCACTATACCAATCACCAAAAATTCCTGAAATCCAAAACTTCCCATAAAAAAGGTTTTAGCTACCAAAGTTACAAAAAAAACTGACAGGCAGAGAAATAAGATTTATGAATGGTAACACAAAAAAGGCAGCCAGTGGCTGCCTTTCAAATATGTTTTAGTCCCTGAGAACCAATTAAAATCTTTTCTCACGAATTCGTGCACTCTTACCACTGCGCTCACGGAGGTAGTAGAGTTTAGCGCGACGTACTTTACCGGACTTATTCAGCTGGATAGACTCGATGTTAGGTGAGTGTATCGGGAAAAGACGCTCTACACCTACCCCATCGGAGATTTTCCGTACGGTAAATGAAGCAGTTGCCCCGCTTCCTTGCTGCTTGATCACGTCACCGCGAAAGCTCTGGATACGTTCTTTACCACCCTCGATAATTTTGTAGTTCACAGTGACATTGTCACCGGCTTTGAAGGCGGGATGCTGCTTTTTAGTAGTCAGCTGGTCGTGTACAAATTGAACGGCTGCGTTCATAAAACATCGTTTTTGAGGACGGCAAAGGTAGGTAAAAAACCTTCACCGGGGTCATTTTAACGGATTATTTTTTACCTGGCTACATTAACAGCCCTTTTCTCCCGAATTACTGTCACCTTGATCTGGCCCGGGTACGTCATTTCGGTCTGAATTTTCTGGGCTATTTCGAAGCTCAACTTATCGCTTTCGGTATCGGAAACTTTGTCGGCCTCTACGATTACCCGAAGTTCGCGACCGGCCTGGATGGCGTATGCCTTCTCGACACCCTGGTAGGAAACAGCCAGGTTTTCCAGGTCTTTGATCCGCTGGATATATTGTTGCATGATTTCCCTGCGGGCACCGGGACGAGCACCGCTGATGGCATCACAGGCCTGAATAATAGGTGAAATAACATACTGCATTTCCATCTCGTCGTGGTGGGCACCAATAGCGTTCACCACTGCAGGTTTTTCACCAAATTTCTCTGCCAACTTGGAGCCCAACAAAGCGTGCGTCAATTCTGTCTCTTCATCAGGAACTTTTCCAATGTCGTGCAATAAGCCTGCGCGCTTGGCCAGTTTCGGGTTCATTCCCAACTCGGCAGCCATGATAGCACAAAGATTGGCAGTTTCACGGCTATGCATCAACAGGTTCTGACCATAGGAAGAACGAAAACGCATCTTTCCCACCATCCGAACCAATTCCTTGTGCAAGCCATGAATACCCATTTCTATAACAGCACGCTCACCAATATCGATGATTTGTTCTTCCAACTGGCGACGGGTCTTTTCCACCACCTCTTCAATGCGAGCCGGGTGAATACGACCATCGGAAACCAGGCGCTGTAAACTTAATCTGGCCACCTCACGACGAAGTGGATCAAAGGAGGATAAAACAATGGCTTCCGGGGTATCATCAACAATCAGATCAACTCCGGTGGCAGCTTCAATCGCTCTGATATTTCTTCCCTCCCGACCAATGATCTGACCCTTGATCTCGTCTGATTCCAGGTTGAATACGGTTACTGTATTTTCAATGGTCACTTCCGCCGCAGTACGCTGAATAGATTGTATCACAATCTTGCGAGCCTCTTTATTGGCCTTCACGCGTGCTTCCTCGATAATTTCCTGCTGCAAAGACAATGCCCTGGAACGAGCTTCTTCCTTCAAACTTTCCACCAACTGATTGCGCGCATCTTCCGCACTCAATCCTGCAACCTTCTCGAGACGGCGAATATGCTCTTCCTGGTGTTTCTCCAACTCAGAGCGCTTGTTGTTAACGACTTCAATTTGTCTGTTGAGATTTTCTTTGATGACATCCATCTCTTTGGATTGCTTATCCAAAGCAGATTCCTTTTGAGATACAGATTGCTCTTTCTGTTTAATTCTATTTTCAGCTTCACTGACCTTGCGGTTGCGCTCCATCACATCCCGATCATACTCGGACTTCAGCTGAACAAACTTCTCCTTGGCTTCCAGCTGTTTTTCCTTCTTGATGGTTTCAGCCCTTAATTCGGCTTCTTTGACTATTTTTTCTGCCAGTTCTTCGGCTTCTTCAGTGCGCTTTTTAGTGTTTTTAGAGAAGATCAGCCAGCCGGCAGCCAGGCCCAGAATGAGGGCAACAGCTCCTGTGATGATCAATAATATCATAGGGTCCATGAGATAGGCAATTTTTTAAGGTTTTCACAATCATATACATATACATTTTTTCCATATTTATAGAAAGCAATGTCTACAAAGATACTTAATATAATGAATATTTATTGAACCAACTCAGGTTCTTGCCGGAAACAGGTACAAACGGGTGAAAACAGTCAGCATGAGCTCACATTATGCCTCACTAGGGAGTTTGCAATGTCTGGCGAATGAGCTGCTCCAGATCGGTGAGTTCTTGCAAAGCAGATTCCTGTTGCAAAACAATATCGGTTTCATCACTTTGTTCAGTAGCAAACCATAAGATAGCCATAGAGACAAAATCCTGCATATCCTTGCCGGCAAATTGCACCTTGAACTCAGCAATCTTTTGATTGATCAGGTTGGCAGTCTTTCGCACCTTTTCCTCATCCTTCTTTTCAACACGAATGCGGTAGGTTCTGTCAGCTATCACTACATTAATGGGAATCAGTTCATCCATAATTACTGGTTTAATAGTGCCAGACATTGATCAATCTCTTTGATATAGGCATCGATTCTTTTGGTGAGCTCTTTCTTCTCTTCATCATGTAAAAGTCCGGCTTCCAATCGAACAGCATCAGCATGCGGTTGCAGTTGTGATAATTCCAATTCTTTAGCTGCCAATTGTTTTTCTTTTTTAATCAGTTCCAATTGTAATCGTCCTTTCTCCTTTTGAAGCAGTGCGTATTGTTTCACTAGTTGCCGAACCTGCAACTTCAATTGATCAATCTGTTGTTGTAATGAATTCATTGACAAAAATTCAATGCTGAATATCGGATTATTTTCTGATTTCTGCCGCTACCGCCTTTTCCAGGCAAGCAACGATTTGTGCCATCATTTTATCCACCTCCTTATCGGTGAGCGTCTTTTCTTCATCCGAGAAAAAGAAGCTCATGGCCATTGACTTTTTTCCTGCACCGAGCTTATCACTTTCAAAAACGTCGAATAACCGATGTTGTTTGAGCATTGGCAATTGTAGGGAAACAACAGCCGTCTCCATTTCACCATAAGTTTTGTTGGCACCCACCACCATGGAGAGGTCACGCTGCACTACCGGAAATTTATTTACTTCTTTGTAGCGAATGCGGTTAGCTTCCGATATATCCATCAGCTCGGCTAAAAGCAAATCAATCATGATGACCGGTTGTCGGATATCAAAGGAAGATAATTTTTTTGCCGGCACTTCCTGAATATACCCAACAGCTCGCTCACCTACACTAATTGTTGTAGTACCGTTATTTCCGGGTTGAAATTGCGGTGTCATCCCCAAACAGCCAATCAGTCCAGCAGAAATTCCATTAGCAAAGTAATAATCAGCAGTTATTGGCTTTTCTCTCCAGTGCTCAGCAGTTCGATCTCCTGAGAGAAAAACTGCCAGGTGTTCTGTTTCATGGTATCCCCCTTGCTGATTTGTATGATAGGTCTTCCCCCACTCAAATAAAAATAACCGGTTGTTTTTTCGGTTGATGTTATAGGAAATAACTTCCAGTCCGGTTTCCAACATAGAAGACCTCATCCAATCTAAATCTGCACTCAGACTGTTGATCATGGCAACACCGGATTTTTTTTCCTCCTCCGTATAATACTTACTATTGGTGATCGAGTTGGTACAAATTTCCATTCCTCCCCTACCGGTAAGATAATCGGCCATCTTTTCTTTCAAGCGCTCTTTAACAGCCAGCGGATCGAGCGACGGACTGATACTTATGACAGATGGAATTTCGATGTTATCTAACCCATCAATCCGAACAATCTCTTCCACCAAATCTGCAGGCAATGAAATATCAGTCTTGTGCAAGGGCACCGAGAAACGTATTTCATCCATTCCCTCCCGAACTACTTCAAAACCCAGGCTATTCATGATTTTCTTCACTGCCTCATGGTGATAGTTCTTCCCACTTAATTTTTTTAAGTAGTGGTACTTCAGACTTACTTCCTTTTTTTCTACGGGTTGAGGATATATATCAACGATTTCACCTTCTATCACTCCTCCGGCTACTTCTTTGATCAGTATAGCTGCCCTTTTAAGTACATTCACTGTTTGTGAAATATCCACGCCTTTTTCAAAGCGGGTAGCTGCATCTGTCCGCAACTCATGACGCAGGGAAGTCTTGCGAATTCCAGCAGGATGAAAACAGGCACTTTCCAGGAAGATGCGGGTTGTTGTTGCACTAACGCCACTTTGTTTTCCACCAAATACGCCACCGATACACATCGGACCATTGGCATTGCAAATCATGAGGTCATCTTTGCTAAGTTTCCTTTCCTTGTCATCAAGTGTAATGAAAGGAGTTCCCTCCGGCAATTGCTGAACAATTACCTCGCTACCATCGATCGCATCAGCATCAAAGGCATGCAAGGGTTGACCGGTATCATGCAGTATAAAGTTGGTGATGTCAACTATATTATTGATGGGTCGTTGCCCGATGGCCATCAATCGATTTTTTAACCACTCAGGTGAAGTGCCTACCTGAACGCCCCGCAAAGAAACTCCGGCATATCTCGGGCAAGCAGTTGTGTCAACTACCTTAACAGAGATGGGTGTATCCGGGAGATCTGATTTGAATCCATTCGCAGTTACCTGCTGCACTTTTGTCTCGCGGATATGATGAGTGAGATACGCACTAACATCCCTGGCTACTCCGGCATGGCTCATGGCATCCATACGATTGGGGGTGAGGCCGATGGTGTAGATCCAATCTGTGTAAACGGGAAATACTTCCGATAAGGGAGTACCGGGAACAAGGTTATTAGGAAGTACCATAATTCCATCATGAGAATTCCCTAAACCAATTTCATCTTCTGCACAAATCATTCCCTCACTATCCACTTTTCTAATCGTTGCTTTTCGAAGGGTAAGAGGTTCACCACTTACCGGATAAATCGTAGCTCCTACCATGGCAACCACCACTTTTTGTCCGGCAGCAACATTAGAGGCACCACAAACAATTTGCAGATTTTCCGCACCTCCGATGCTTACTTTGGTCACTCTCAACTTATCGGCATTGGGATGGGGCTGGCAATCGATAACTTCCCCTACAACCAAACCATTGAGACCGCCCCGCACACTTTCATACAGATTCATTTCTTCCACCTCCAAACCAATGGCAGTGAGGATATGAGAGAGCTTTTCCGGTTCCGGTAACTCGGGTAAATAATCCATTAACCAATTGTAACTGATGGTCATTTTCTTTCTTTATAAGGTGGCCAAAAATACATGAATATTGCCGGATGCCCACCTCGATAGGAAAAATCAAAGCGGGAGCGAGAAATTAACCCTTAGGCGGGTATTAGCTGCTAAAAAAGTGAATAACCGCTCAATAATGGTGGATAGGCGGTAGAAATCGGTGCATTTAGCGTGAAAAAGCTGTGAAAGAAATATTGGCGAAAATAATTTCCTCCCCCGCTTCGTTCGGTCTATATTCGCTGTCCGGTACATGCGACTGCCCGACTCACCGGGAAGTAGCCCCGGTACATAACCCATTTATTGAAAGACTGAATAGAAGTGTGATGGATCTCTCTCCGATCAAAAAAGACAGAACAAGAAGGAAAGCGGGTGTTACAGATACATCCCCATTGTTGTATGGCAAGGTTCCGCCGCAGGCAAGAGACCTGGAACAGGCAGTTCTGGGTGCCATCATGTTGGAAAAAAGTGCCTATGACACGGTAACGGAAATTCTCAAGCCGGAATGTTTTTATACGGAAGCTAATCAGATCATCTTCCGCGCCATGCATGAGCTGCAGCAAAAAAATATGCCGATTGACCTGCTCACTGTAGTGGAAGAATTAAAGACACAGGAAGTACTAGACCAGGTAGGAGGTGCTTATTATCTGACACGACTCACCAACGCTGTTGTTTCCTCTGCCAATATTGAGACACATGCCCGTATCATTCTGGAGAAGTTCATCCAGCGGGAATTGATTCGCATCAGCGGAGAGATCATTGGTTCTGCTTATGAAGACAGTACTGATGTTTTTGACCTCCTCGATGAAAGTGAGGCCAAGATGTTTCACATTACCAACAATTACCTGAAGAAAAATTTTACGGAGATTGGAGATGCAATTGCCGAAACGTTGACCAGAATCGATATGCTGCGGACCAAGACGGAAGATTTTTCCGGGGTACCCAGTGGATTCACCAAACTTGATAAAATCACTTTCGGCTGGCAGCCAACCGATCTTATCATTCTGGCAGCCCGTCCCTCAGTAGGTAAAACAGCTTTTGCCCTGAACCTCGCGCGCAATGCAGCTCTTCACCCTACCCGCCCGGTTCCCGTAGGTTTCTTCTCTCTGGAGATGAGCGCCTCTCAATTGGTTATGCGTATTCTCAGTGCGGAAAGCGAGATTGATATGAAAAAAATTACGCGGGGAAAACTGGAAAATTATGAATATGAGCAGTTGCTCACCCGAGGTATCAAGCGCCTGGAATAAGCACCCATCTTCATTGATGACACCGCTTCCCTCAATATTTT
>JBJTJJ010000242.1:0-2820 GCA_046095445.1 Sediminibacterium sp. | reverse complement strand
TGAAATAGTATCGAGTAGCACATCAAAATAACCCGCATGCTTTTTCACTTCCGCTTTATTGGTACTTAATAGAAAACGATGTGCTCCCAATCTCTGAGCATCTGCTTCTTTAGCCGGTGAACTGCTGATAACTGTCACTTCTGCACCAAAAGAAGCAGCAAACTTTACCCCCATATGTCCGAGTCCGCCCAAACCTATTACACCCACACGCATACCCGCCTTGACACCTGCAAATAGCAGTGGAGAATAAGTAGTAATGCCCGCGCAGAGCAGTGGTGCAACGGCAGCCATGTCCAAATGATGAGCAATGCTTACCACAAATCTTTCCTTTACTACAATGTCGGAAGAATAACCTCCCTGTGTAATACCCACCCCATCACGCTCATAACTGTTATAGGTACCCGTCATGCCTTCATCACAATATTGTTCCATCTGGCGATTACAGCTGGAACATCTGCAGCAGGAATCAACCATTACACCAACGCCTACTCTGTTTCCGACAGCAAACTTTGTCACAGCTGAACCAACAGCCACCACTTCACCAACGATCTCATGCCCGGGTACCATCGGATACTTGGCACCGCCCCATTCATCCCTTACCTGATGCAGGTCGCTATGACAAACGCCGCAATAATGAATTTTGATTTGCACATCATCTGCGCGCAGATTTCTTCGATCAAATGCATAAGGCGCGAGGGGTGTTGACTGACTGTATGCAGCGTAAGATTTAGCTGGTATCATATTACTTCCAATTAAAGGGGTCTGCAAAGATACTTTTTCCCACTCATAAGTTCCTATCTTCAACCCTAACCGGACGAAGAGGTTCCGGCTAACAACGAATCACTCTACTTAAATAACAATTCACTCCCTTTCCCCCTAACTAATAATCTTGAAATCGGGAGCATTGTGTCATCATTTCAAAACATTACAACTGTTTCCCATGAAAAAAATCATTGTCACCTGCCTTCTATTTTTGATAGCAGCAAGCACCTATGCACAAAGCAATTTGCTGGTGCAAACCATCCGAGGAACTATCTTCGATGAACAATCGCTACAACCCCTTTCGGGTGTAAGCATCCGGCTGGAGACCGGAAATGGTCAACCCCTCGTTCTCTCCTCTTCCTCCGGAAGCTTCTACATAACCGGCGTACCTGTCGGAAGACATCGTTTGCGCATCAGCCGCATAGGATATGAAGATGCCCTTCTCAATAACATTGAAGTAACCTCCTCCAAAGAAGTAGTACTGGAAATTAAAATCCGTGAATCAGTACAACAATTGAAGGAAGTGGTGGTAGCTTCCGGTAAGTCAAAATTCAAGGCATTGAATGAAAGCATTGTTGTAAGCTCCCGTCAACTGAGTATGGATGAGGCGGTTCGATATTCAGGAACCCGGAATGATCCCAGCAGAATGGCACAAAACTTTGCAGGTGTCAGCGGTCCCAACGATGCCCGCAATGACATTGTTATTCGCGGTAACTCACCATCGGGCGTTCTTTGGCGCATGGATGGCATTGACATTCCCAATCCCAATCACTACAGCACTGCAGGATCCACCGGCGGTCCAGTGACCATGCTGAATACCAATACCTTGAAAAATTCTGATTTTGTTACGAGTGCCTTCCCTGCTCAATACGGCAATGCTATCGCAGGTGTCTTCGACTTGCGCATGCGCAACGGTAATGCAGAAAAAAATGAATTCCTCGGTCAGATGGGCTTCAACGGTTTTGAATTCGGCGCGGAAGGTCCATTGAAAAAAGATAAAAAATCATCTTACCTGGTGGACTACAGATACTCGCTGGTAGCCGCTATTCAGTCACTTGGATTGAGTGTAGGAACAGGAACAGCAACACCTTATTATCAGGACCTTACCTTCAAAATGCACCTGGTGACCAAAAAGCATGGAACTTTCGATTGGTTTGGTATCGGGGGGGAAAGCCATATCACTTTCCCGGCCGACTCCACCGGTGATAATTTGTATACCACCAATGACGGGAAAGCACGCACAAGTAAATCAAAGTCCTTAACCGGGGTTGTAGGAATGAGTCATACCTATTATTTTAATCCAACTACCTACGGAAAGCTTACGCTGGCAGTATCCGGATTCAAAAGCACCTATAAAGAAGAAGTCATTCCAACTCCCAAGCCGAATCAAACTGTATTCGATGTCGATAATCGCCAAACAAAATTCTCGGCAGGTTACCTGTTCAATAAAAAATTCTCGGCGAAAAATCAACTGACTGCCGGATTTCTATCTGACTTCAATGCGCTGAACCTTCAGCAACAAACAGTTCCCAATGGCGATTCTGTTCTTCGCTACCTCACCAACGCTAAAAATAATGCGGCACTCCATCGTATTTTCCTGAATTGGGGGCATCGTTTTAACAACGAACTTTCTACCAACCTGGGTGTCTATGGTCAAGTCTTCAGTCTTAACAACAGTACCAGCATTGAACCACGGTGGAATCTGAAATATCAATTCAAAAGAAATCAATCACTCAACCTGGGAATTGGTTTGCACAGTCAGACACAACCCTTGCAGGTTTATTTTTATCGCAACTACTTTGCACCGAACCCCAATCTGCTGACCAACAAAAATCTGGACTTCGTAAAAAGCTGGCATGCCGTTACAGGATATGACTGGAACATCACCCAACACATGCGCATCAAAACAGAGTTCTATGCTCAATATATCTACCGTGCTGCAGTGGAAAAAACACCCAGCTCTTTCAGTATGTTGAACGAAGGTGCCGGCTTCAACTTTGCCGATAAAACCAACCTGGTCAACAATGGCCAGGGAAGAAACATTGGATGGGAAATAAC
>JBJTJJ010000241.1:0-1993 GCA_046095445.1 Sediminibacterium sp. | reverse complement strand
CCTCTTCTAGTGTAATGGTTTCAATGCTTTGAGATGGATTTAATTTCGCAAATCTTGGCTTGTCCTCCTCATCCTGCTGATCTCCGATTTGAACCATCGGTCCATATCTTCCCATACGGGCTATCACGCGCTTGCCGGATTCAGGATCGATACCTAATTCCCGTTCGCCTTTGGCTCGCTCGGCAGTCTCCAATGTCGTTTCAATGGTTTGATGGAAAGGTTGATAAAAACCATCGATCATTTTACTCCATATCATTTTTCCTTCCGCAATCTCATCAAATTCTTCCTCGATTTTGGCAGTGAAACCAAAATCCATTACCCTGTTAAAATGCTGCTTTAGAAAATCAGTAACCACGATACCCAAGTCAGTTGGGAATAATTTATTTTTTTCCTGACCTGACATTTGCTGCACCAATTCCTCTTTCAGTTGGCCATCAGCTGTGAGATGAAGTAGGGCAGACGTTCTTGGGGTACCTTCTTTGTCACGCTTTTCTACATAATTGCGTTTGATAATGGTAGAAATAGTCGGTGCATAGGTTGAAGGTCTTCCAATACCCAGTTCTTCCAGTTTTTTCACCAGCGATGCTTCAGTATATCGGGCAGCAGGGCGAGTGAATTTTTCTTTGGCTGTCATCTGACGGAAAACAGGTTGATCGCCGGGAGCCAATGGGGGCAAAATACCTTCAGTGTTTTCATCTTCCTCCTCATCTCTACCTTCCATGTATACCTTCAGAAATCCATCAAATTTCAGTACTTCACCGGTGGCGGTTAGAAAATCAGGGCGGGTACTAATGGATAGGGTGGCTATTGTTTTTTCAAACTCTGCCTCACTCATTTGGGAAGCAATTGTTCTTTTCCAAATCAACTCATACAGACGGCGGGTTTCTTCATCAGCCACCGTGGCATTGCTCATGTAGGTAGGCCTGATCGCCTCATGCGCCTCCTGAGCACTTTCATTCTTGTTTTTAAATCTCCTCGGCTGATAATAGTCCTCCCCATACGAACGCAGGACCTCTTTCTTGATATCTGCCATGGCCGTATCACTTAATTGGATGCTATCCGTTCTCATGTAAGTGATTTTACCACTTTCATAGAGTTTCTGGGCCAGCAACATCGTCTTGCTCACTCCGTACCCCAATTTTCTAGAAGCTTCTTGCTGCAACGTTGAGGTGGTAAAAGGTGCTGCTGGAGACCTTTTAGCAGGCTTTACCTGAACGTCTTTTACCGTATAATTAGCTCCCCTACAACTTTCCAGATATTTTCTTGCATCCTGCTGGCCGGATATTCTGGCCGGACCATCGGCAAAGAATGTTACTTCCTTGCCATATAAATCTTTTGCAGAGAATTGGGCTTCAATCTGATAACTGCTTTCCGAAACAAACTGATTGATTTCCCGCTCCCTGTCTACAATCAGTCTAACTGCAACACTCTGCACCCTTCCGGCACTTAAACTCCGCTGCATACCAATCTTCCTCCAAAGAACCGGACTCAATTCAAACCCTACGAGGCGATCTAAAACCCTACGTGCCTGTTGCGCATTGACAAGGTTCATATCAATGCGGCGGGGATTATCTACCGCTTTTTTAATGGCAGGGGCGGTAATTTCATGAAAAACTATTCTTTTGGTGGTTGAGGGATCCAGGCCAAGCACCTCAGCCAAATGCCAACTGATGCTTTCCCCTTCCCGATCCTCATCCGATGCCAACCAAACTTCCTGAGATTTTTTCGCCAATTGTCTCAATTCTTTCACTACTTTTTCCTTCTCCTTGGGAACCTGGTACCTGGGTTGAAAGTGATTGTTCACATCAATGCCCATATCATCTTTTTCCAGATCCCGGATATGACCAAAGCAACTCTTCACTTCAAAATCTTTACCCAGGATTTTTTCTATGGTTTTGGCCTTCGCCGGGGACTCCACAATTAATAAGTTCTTGGCCATGCTATTGAGGGTACTACGTATTACTAAATATTATAAATATACTATATATAAATC
>JBJTJJ010000240.1:0-2823 GCA_046095445.1 Sediminibacterium sp. | reverse complement strand
ACATAAAGGAATACTCTATGTGGGTACATCCAATGGCACCTGGGGTGCAAGTCTGGATAATCTAACAGATTTAAGCTTCAGCCAGCGCCCATTTGTTCCAATCGATAACACCAAAGGACAAGCCTGGTCACTTTCTGAAATCAATAACCATGTATTGATGGGCCACCACGAAGGATTATTTAGAATTCAGCAAAACAAAGCAATACCCATTGCTCTGGGCAAAGGTTTCTGGAATTTAAAGGCAATGACGGCAACTTATCCGGCTTCTTCTTTGCTTTCAGGAAATTATCAGGGACTTCAATTTTTTGACTACACAAAGGATAGATTTAACCTCGGTAAATCTTTATTGCCATTTGAGGAGTCATCGCGTTATCTGGTGATAGATGCCGAAAAAAATATCTGGGTATCGCATCCGTATCATGGAGTTTTTAGAATTCTAGATGAAAAAAATAACTCCCAGCCCAGCTGGAAAACATATGGAGTAAATGATGGGTTACCTTCTCAATTGAATAACCATGTGTTCAAAATTTTAGAGCAGCTGGTCGTCGGCACCGAAAAGGGTGTCTATCGCTACAACTCAACTACAGATCGGTTTGAGGCAGATACTACCTATTCCTCTTGGCTGGGCAATCAAAGCATACGATACTTACAAGAAGATATCAAAGGGAATATTTGGTTCATCCATGAAAAATCTGTGGGCTGGATTGACAGATCCAGCAAACAGGCATCTGTTACCTATCTTCCTGAACTAAAGAAAAAAATATTGAGCGGGTTCGAATTCATATACCCTTTTAATGATGAAAACATTTTTCTTGCCGGCGAATCTGGATTATATCATGTGAATCTTTCGAAATACAGGAAACAAAGAGAAAAACTCGAAGTTGGAATCAGGGGAGTAAGACTAGGTCTTCAGGCAGACAGCTTACTCTATGGTGGATTTGGAAAAGTAGATGAAAATAGTCCGCTGAAGATTGGCCCGGATGAAAGAAATATCCGATTCGAGTACAGTGCAGCCCCAATCACCGATCCTGAATCACTGGAATATAGTTATCGACTCAACGGATTTCAGGATAAATGGTCGGAATGGGCGAAAAGAACAGAGAAAGAGTTTACGAATCTTCCGGCAGGCAATTATCTATTTGAGGTAAAAGCAAGAAATAATTTTGGAAATGAATCTACCACCGTTAGCTTCCCCTTTGTTCTGGCTTCTCCCTGGTACCAAACAAAAGCGGCCTGGCTTTTTTATTTCCTTCTTATAGCAGCTATCCTTTTTTGCAGGTATCGATTTCTACAAAATAAGTTCAAACGTCAACAGCAACAATTTGATGAGGAACAACGAAAATTGCAGTATATCCTTGAGTTGGAAAAAAGCAGCGCGGAAAGTGAACTTATTTCTGTTAAAAGCCAAACATTAGAGACCGAAATTCAATTTAAAAATTCTGAACTGGCAGCAACAGCCATGCACCTGGTAAAAAAGGGCGAATTGATTTCTAAGCTAAAATCTGATTTAAACCAGTTAATTCGCCGTGTTGATGTGCCTACTGCACAGACAGAAGTTAAAAAAATGATCAAGCAACTGGAGGAGGATGACCAGATAGATCAGGAGTGGGACCAGTTTGCTAAACATTTCGATAAGGTACACAGTGATTTTGTTTTATTACTAAAAGAGAAACATCCCGATATCAGTCCCAATGAGGTGAAATTGTGCTCTTTCCTGCGGATGAACCTAAGTTCTAAAGAAATTGCTCAATTATTGAATATAACTGTTCGCGGCGTTGAGATCAGCCGTTACCGCTTGCGCAAGAAGTTAAATCTGCAAGGAGGAGAAAATCTGTTTGACTACCTAATTCAACTTCAAAAAATTTGATGGTTACAAATATTCTCCACCTGCTGATTATTAAAGATACCAATGAATTCAACAAAAGATCTGTATGGAAATTTTTTCAGGCCATCTATAATTCATTGATTGATTTTTTACAAGAAATTTTGTCAGGCAAATGAACAATACATTTACATATATTTTTCAGCAACTGTTTGATACAACATATTTGTTGCGTTGTAGCATTATTGGTTCATTGCAATTTTTCATAGCTTTTTCGGCATTTTCACAATCAATTGCTGATAGTATACCCCAAAAATGGTCACTCACAGGCTACGCAGAAACCTACTTTGTTGCATCAGGAAAATCAGAAGCAGGCGGCCCATTGGCAGCGTTTCTCTACAACCACAATAGAAACCAACGCCTGAAAATCAACCAGGCATTCCTGGGAGCTGATTACTCAGGACAACAATTCCGATTCCAACTGGCATTGCAAACAGGTACTTACGTGCAAGATAATTATTCCGATGAGCCGGCTATACTAAGACCCTTACTCAAATGCTTTGCGAGTATCCCTCTCAATCAAAAAGCAGCTGGCTCGATGCCGGCATCTTCCCGTCTTACATCGGTTTTGAGAGCACTCAGTCTTTCGACAACAAAACGTTAAGCCGCTCTCTATTGGCAGAAAATTCACCTTATTACATAACAGGTCTGCGGCTTAGTCATCCTGCAGGAAAAAAATTATCAATGAACTAGTATCTGCTCACCGGCTGGCAGCGTATCAGTCCGATAAATGGAAATAGACTTCCTTCCCTCGGTTGGCAATGGACCTACCGTGCATCTACTTTTTCTACCGTCAACTGGAGCTTTTTCGCAGGTTCTGCTCAACCCGATGCCAATCGCCAATGGAGATTTTTCAAAAAATTCTAACGGACCCCGAAAGCCAACTTCTTCGGTTACATCACAGCTATAACACCGTCAATACCTTATTCCTAGCCAGTAAA
>JBJTJJ010000239.1:0-1587 GCA_046095445.1 Sediminibacterium sp. | reverse complement strand
ATCAACAAGGGTAACCAGGCCACAATGCGCATGACCGGCACTGCTTCCGCAAATTCATGTCCGGAAAACAAGAAAATACATTCAGGTGCCAGTAGGGTGAGTCCGGCACATACAGGTATGGAAAAAAACATCAGGAATCGGAAGGATTGGTCCAGCAGGGCGCGAAGTTCCTGCTGGTTGTTTTGGTGAAAATATCGGGTGATAAGGGGGATAAGAATCACACCCATGGCGGTTACGATGGGGATGGTGAGTTTGACTAGTTTAACGGCAGCAGCGTAGAAGCCGACGGACTGGTCATCAGACAGAAAGCCCAATAACACGGTATCCAGCATGGTGTAAATACTGGCAGCCAGGGTGGTGGAAAAAAGGTAGAAAAGGGGTTGAAAATGGCGGCGCAACTGAATTCCCTTCAGGGTAAATCTTGTTCTGCGGAAGCACATCACCAGACTGAGCAATTGGTTGCCTAGAATGGAAAAAACAATGACGAAGAGGTATTCAATCCTGTCTGCTTTTGTTTTCACAAGAACCAGTAGAAGCAGGAGTGCTGCTACTTTGATGATGACAGAACGCAGGGTGATACTTTTGAATGCCTCTAATCCGGAAAAAAACCAATCCGTATAACTGAAGCTCAATAAGACAAGGGAACCGGCGAGCAGAAAAAGTTGAAAGTGATTGTGGAAAAAAGGTATTGTACTTATGATGGTCAGGTATACAATCGTGAGCAGGAGACTTGCACCGAAAAAAATCAGCGACAATTCACTGAATGAACGGGCGAGTTGCTCAGGGTCATCGCGGTGGCGGGCGATTTCTGTTATGCCATAAATGGGAATTCCAAGGGCAGCAAATAAAGCGAAGTACTGACCCAATGATACGGCCATTTGAACCGAGCCGATGCCCTCCGGACCAAGAATATGCGAGGCATAGGGAAAGCTCAATACAGGGAACAGCAGATTAACCAGTGAAAGCAGTACCGTATATAGGAAGTTTTTTGTCATGCCATTTACGGTTCTGGAGCGGAGCCCCGATTCATCAATTGTGGAATACCGATACGGTGAGTCTTCCCAGTGACCAGCTTCGCGTGCAGGTGTCATTGACATTACCGCCGGCATCACTGAGTTGTAAGGTAAAATCGTTTCTTGTATGACCAAAGGTTTGAACGATGGTATAGGAGCTGGAACCCAGTTGTGTGGAGGGCGTGTTGCAGATACCCGGCATACCGGTTTGTCTTGCATTGGTGCCGGCAACACCCAAAGGAGTGCCGTTGCCCAGCCAGTTCGGATAGCTCTGCTTCACCAATGGATCGTTGGAAAATCCGGTAAGAAGCCTTGTTTCTCCATCAAATTCCATTTTCCACAGATCGTTCTTCCAATTGTTGTGGAGATTCAGTTCTATTTCCACCCGCAAAATATCATGTTGGGGAAGTGAATTTAATTGAAGACGTACAATGTTGTTGTTCAGTTTCCCCAACACATACTGCCCATTATAATAACTAATGCGCGGATCGGACAATGTTCCAAAACTTCCATTGTTCCACCCGGAGACCTTCAGACCCGACAGTTCTCCATCGGCAAATGAATTCTCATATAT
>JBJTJJ010000238.1:0-4321 GCA_046095445.1 Sediminibacterium sp. | reverse complement strand
GCTGTTGCCATAAATATTTCTCAACGCAAGGGTTAACTCCACCCCTATTTGTCCGGAAGCACCAATGACCAGAATTTTTTCCTTTTGCATGGTTGTTCATTCTTTTCGGCGTGCAAGTTACTTCAAAAAACAAAGGTAAGGACGAGGCCCTTTGAAAGCCATTGCCATTAATTGCTTACTTTTATGGCCTCACAATCTCCCTAGTTTTACACCATGATGCCCGAATTTTTACAGCAGCTGTTTTCCCGTCAGATCTACCGCCCCGAAAATTTTTTTCTGATCGCCGGACCCTGTGTCGTTGAATCGGAAGAACTCGTAATGGAAGTGGCCGGAAGACTGGCATCTCTGGTAAAGGAGTATGGCATCCCCTGTGTTTTCAAAGCCAGCTACCGCAAAGCCAACCGCACCAGTACCCATTCATTTTCCGGCATTGGCGATGAAAAAGCCCTGTCACTCATACAAAAAGCAGGACAAACTTTCGGATTACCCACTACCTCCGATATCCATTCCGCAGCGGAAGCTGCGCTGGCAGCGCCCTTCATCGACATCCTGCAAATACCTGCCTTCCTTTGCAGACAAACAGATCTCTTACAAGCAGCTGCTGCCACAGGAAAAATTGTGAACGTAAAAAAAGGCCAATTCCTCAGCGGCCCCTCCATGAAATTCGCAGTAGAAAAAATACAGCAGTCCGGTAACAGCCAGGTTATGCTCACAGAGCGAGGCAACACCTTCGGCTACCAGGATCTTGTAGTAGATTACCGCAACATCCCCTGGATGCAAGAGCATTCAGTCCCTGTTATTATGGACTGTACCCATTCCCTTCAACAACCCAATCAGCAGTCCGGTGTTACCGGAGGGAACCCCCAACTCATTGGTACGATTGCCAAGGCGGCCATCGCCGTTGGTGCTGACGGACTTTTCATTGAAACACATCCCAATCCATCTGTTGCCAAAAGTGATGGAGCCAATATGCTTGCTCTCGAGCGCTTACCCGAACTGCTCGAGCAATTGGTCAAAATCCGAGAAGCAATCAATTAAGGGGAATCAGGTACGCGTACCAAAGTAAAGCCAATCAAATAAGGTCGATTAATACCGCAGCGGATTGCGCCTGCCATAAGAAATGTATTGGCGCATGTTGATCCAGAAAGCCATGACCATGTAGATAATGACAGGGGAGCCGAAAGTCAGGAAACTGATGTAAATGAACCAGAGGCGGATGCGGGAACTAGCAATACCGAATCGCTCGCCCAATACAGTGCATACACCGAATACGTTGAATTCTATGTAATCCCTGATTTTTTGCATAATGGGTAATCGCATGGAAAGCTAGGTAAAGTTATTCATTTTAACTAAAAAGAGTTTTACCCCAAGGTACTTTTTGGTAATTTCGCATCGCCTAAGATACCCCTGTGTTTTGGGTGCTCCCAATCAATATTTTACACCTGCAAAATCAATAGTATGGCTTTCGACATTGAAATGATCAGAAAGGTTTACGCCAATTTTCCCGCGCGCGTAGAAGCTGCCAGGAAATTACTGGGGCGCCCCCTGACCCTGAGTGAAAAAATCTTATTTGCCCACCTGCACCCCGACCAGGCAGCACAGGTTTTTGAGCGGGGCAAAAGTTATGTGGACTTCGCCCCTGACCGCGTTGCGATGCAGGATGCAACAGCACAAATGGCCCTGCTGCAATTCATGCAGGCGGGTCGTCAATCGGTGGCCGTTCCATCTACCGTGCATTGCGATCACCTGATCACTGCCCGCGTAGAAGCAGCTGCTGACCTGAAAGTTGCCAATGAAGAAAGCAAAGAAGTATATGATTTCCTTGCCTCTGTATCTAACAAATATGGTATCGGCTTCTGGAAACCCGGCGCAGGTATCATCCACCAGGTGGTGCTTGAAAACTATGCCTTCCCCGGAGGAATGATGATCGGAACCGATTCACATACCGTAAATGCCGGCGGTCTCGGTATGATCGCCATTGGTGTAGGTGGAGCAGATGCCTGCGATGTGATGGCAGGACTCCCCTGGGAATTGAAATGGCCCAAATTGATCGGTGTTCGCTTAACCGGTAAGTTAAGTGGCTGGACTGCCCCCAAAGATGTGATTTTGAAAGTGGCCGGAATTCTGACCGTAAAAGGCGGAACCGGAGCCATCGTGGAATATTTCGGAGAAGGTGCCCGTAGCATGAGCTGCACCGGTAAAGGTACCATCTGTAACATGGGTGCGGAAATTGGTGCTACCACCTCTACTTTCGGATATGACGATAGCATGGGTCGCTATCTGCGTGCCACCGGCCGTGAGGAAGTGGCTTCCATGGCAGATGCCATCGCTGCTCACCTCAACGGTGACGCTGAAGTATATGCCGAACCGGAAAAATATTTTGACCAGGTAATTGAGATCAACCTCAGCGAACTGGAGCCACACCTGAACGGACCTTTCACACCGGATCTGGCAACACCACTTTCTAAAATGAAAGAAGCTATTGAAGCCAATGGCTGGCCTGCTAAAATTGAAGTGGGTCTGATCGGAAGCTGCACCAATAGTTCTTATGAAGACATCAGCCGCTCTGTTAGTCTGGCACGCCAGGTGAAAGAAAAAGGACTTACCCTCAAAAGTGAGTTCACCATTACTCCGGGATCAGAGCAAGTAAGATATACAGTAGAACGCGATGGCTTCCTGGAAGTTTTCGATTCCATTGGTGCCCGTGTTTTCGCCAATGCCTGCGGACCCTGCATCGGTATGTGGGATCGCGTGGGAGCAGAGAAAAAAGAACGCAATACCATCGTACACAGTTTCAACAGAAACTTCGCCAAACGTGCCGATGGCAATCCCAATACACTGGCTTTTGTGGGCTCACCTGAACTGGTAACCGCTCTCGCCATTGCGGGAGATCTGCGCTTTAATCCAATCACAGATACCCTCACCAATGATAAAGGTGAGCGAGTGAAACTCGATGAACCGGGCGGCCAAGAATTGCCCCCCCGCGGATTTGCAGTGGAAGATGCCGGCTACCAAGCCCCGGCACAAGATGGCAGCAGCGTGAATGTGGTGGTAGACCCTAACAGCAAGCGCCTGCAGTTACTGGCCCCCTTCCCCGCATGGGAAGGAATCGATCTCAAAGGTTTGAAATTATTGATCAAAGCCAAGGGAAAATGTACCACCGATCACATCAGCATGGCAGGACCCTGGTTAAAATTCCGCGGACACCTCGACAACATCAGCAACAACCTGCTGATTGGTGCTGTGAATTTCTTCAATGAGAAAACGGATTCAGTAAAGAACCAGCTCACCGGAGAATATGGTGCAGTTCCCACCACCCAAAGAGCTTATAAAGCTGCAGGAATAGGAACCATTGTAGTAGGTGATGAAAACTACGGAGAAGGAAGTTCCCGTGAACACGCTGCTATGGAGCCTCGCTTTCTCGGTGTTCGTGCTATCCTGGTGAAATCATTCGCCCGCATCCATGAAACCAACCTCAAGAAACAAGGTATGCTGGCGCTTACTTTCGCGAGTAAATCGGACTACGACCTGATAAAGGAAGACGATACCATTGAAATCAATGGACTGACTGAATTTGCGCCCGGTAAGCCATTACAACTGGTGTTCACCCATGCTGATGGCAGCAGTGATACCATTGTGGCCAATCACACTTACAATGAACAGCAAATTGAATGGTTCAAGGCAGGTGCTGCGCTGAACATCATTCGCAGATCAGTAGCATAAAAAATTGCTGACCAAATTAAGAATAGGTCGTCACTAAAATTAGAGACGACCTTTTTTTTATTGTTTCCGTTGTAAAGAAGATTTTGGTTTGCTCGTTTCTCCTACAACTGTTGTTACTTTTTGACTGTAGCTTTTTTCAAAAAAAGCTACTTTTCTGCATTTCTTATACAGCTTTATATAACTCACTTTAAATCTCAATTAAACCTCTTCTGAATTTCTTTTCAACCAGTACAATATTGAACATAAAAAAACCCGACGTTTCAGTCGGGCTTTGAAAGATTATTGCACTTACTAGTTTTATTATTTTACTTCCTCGAACTCAGCATCGGTCACAGTTTCACCACCTGCCTGAGAAGCATTGGCTCCTGTATTATCAGCACCGGGTTGTGCATCTCCGCCAGCTGCCTGCTGTGCCTTGTAGATATCTTCGCTGGCTGCTGTCCATGCTGTATTCATTTCAGCCATGGCTGCATCAACCGCAGCGATCTCCTGGTTCTTGTGTGCTTCCTTCAGTTTATTCAGGGCAGTTTCAATAGCACCTTTTTTATCTGCAGGAATCTTATCACCGAATTCTTTGAATTGCTTTTCGGTTTGGAAG
>JBJTJJ010000237.1:0-1156 GCA_046095445.1 Sediminibacterium sp. | reverse complement strand
ATATATATATATATACACAAGTACATATTGCCTTGCACGTTAAACAAATTACGCGGGCGTGCTTTTGTGTTTTGCATGTTGCGTATGTACTGCATTCGTTGTGCGATTCAGCATTGCCCCATCCGAAGTCTGCCTTCAGTTCAAACAAGCCCCTGAAACCATAAGCACCCAAAACCTGAAGCAATCGAATCAAAACATATCCGTTGTATTGACTAACAAAAGTGAGTCGGTCAATCGGCTGATCCAATAATGGCTCCAGACAATCCATGTAGTAATCCAGTAAATTAGTTTTCCATTCGTCACTGAGTTCCGCCTTAGCCTGCCAGAGTAGAGAGGCGACATCATACTGCGGTGCGCCCTTCATGCCTCCCTGGTAGTCGATGAAATTCACTTCATCGTTTAAGACATAAATGTTCCTGCTTTGGAAATCCCGGAACATAAAAAATTTATAGTGCGTATGGGTGAGGTAATTACTCAAGGCATCAAAATCATCGAGCAGTGCTTGTTTATCATAAGGTACCTGCAGTGTATCCAGAAAATAATACTTGAAATACAGCAGGTCACTTAATATGGCTTGTTTTCCAAAAACTTTGGCAGTGATGCACTGATCGTAATCCAATCCCTGATCACCCAATACTTGCAGCCGGGCCAATTGCGACAAACTCTTTTGAAACAATTGAAAAATATGCTCGGTATGTCCCTCCGCTTCCAGCATTTGCAGCAAGGATAGTGGTCCGAAATCTTGCTGAAAGTAAATGGTTTGGTTTGTGTTCGTTCCGTAAATTTCCGGAACCGGTAATCCGGCTTTTTTGAAATGTTGCGTAAAGTATAAGAAAGTAGATGTCTCCTTCTTATTATCACTATAGGTAGCAATCGTAGTGCCCCCCTGGTGATATAAACGGAAATACATTCTATCACCCCCGCTCTGTGGTATTTTTTCAATTCGCTCGGGAACCTTCCCACTCAGGGCGGTAAACTCTTCACGAATGGCCTGTATAACGGCTTCCATGTAATGGTTTGTTTCCTGCGAAAATAAAGTTTAGCAGGGAATAATCAGGCACCCTTTCTTTTTTTGGACAGATAATATAGCGGTAAACCGGCCAGCGTGATACCAACCCCCAGTAATGAATGGATCAGCCGGCTCTCGCCGTGCAGA
>JBJTJJ010000236.1:0-1572 GCA_046095445.1 Sediminibacterium sp. | reverse complement strand
GCATTCAATACTGCCTATATGGTTGACCGGAAAAGAAAGCTCATCACTATATTTTTCTTTCAGCGCACACCTTTTGTGTTGCCCTGGTTTCTTTCACAGTTGGAAAGAACTGCTATTCAGTGTGTTGATCAAATGAAGAATTGAGCACCTTTAAGTAGCTAATCAATTTGAATGTCTGCTCATATCTTTTTGCGAATATCTCTTGCTGCGAGGATGAAAATACTCCCACGAGTGAAGGTATTCCTGGTAACAGGGAATACGTTGTAAAGAGGATGCTTGCAGCGGCCCACTGACGCCAACCCCATCCCAATTCCATAGGGTGCCACTTGCTGCATCCCGAATTCCATTTTCCACCCGCATCAACTGAAGTGATTTTTCTCCCAACTTAGTTTCATAAGCATGAAAAGAAGTGGAATCATTTTCTATTACAATTATTAGTGGTAGTTCGGGAAGTGAATCGATGATCTGTTTGTATTGTAACAACTCATTCCAATCATAACAGCGGGCTGCAGTTGCAGTGCTGATGCCGAGTACCCATGATTTTGCCTGCCAGGATAAGCTATCTCTTTTGGTAAGCTGACTTTTAGATTTGCCGGCTTCATAGGCAGCCATTTTATTGATAGGTTCCTGATAATTGCTGTCCGGTTGTAAAATCAATGTATTGGGATGTGCTCTTTTCCATGCAACCAAAGCCACCTGTCGAGAAGGAATTTCAGCAAGTTGTTGACCCTTTAAAGAGCCCGCAATACATTCTCCGGTAGATTGTCGCCACCAGCTTTTCGTAGTTGCATCTTCCAGCATAGCATTGAAATGATCCATCCCCACCAGACGAAAGGTTTCAACACGGCCGTTGACTACCGGACTATACACTCTGCCGGTGCGGCAAACGGTACAGTAAGTTACCATGAGGTGTGTGTCACCAATGGTGTCTCTCACCTGATGATGATAGCCAATTTGTTGAATGGGGTAGGCGCGTGCAGTGCCTTTGATTTCTACCCCTAATACTAACTTCTCATCACCTACCTGATTTTTATCGGGCGATACCAGACGAACTACCTGAGGTTGATAAAACATTTTATCAGCCTCCATCTTGAAATTAAAAAGAAAGCCGACTGCTCCATACGCAATCAGTAAAAGGATGGCAAAAATTTTATTTTTTGTTGTGCCAGTGCGAAATAATTCTAACAGCGGAAAGGAAATGATTAACCAGCCAATGATTCTGATGATAAGTTGGTTGTTCCCCAGCCAGTAGGCAAGATTGATCGAGTTCATTTGTTGGCTGCCCGGCAGGGGCATTATCAGATAAACGCGCAGGAACTCGAAAATGATGAGCAATGCAATTCCCGTATAAACTATTGTCTTTTTCATACAGCAATATACGAAATGCGTTTTTCCATGCTCACACTAGACACTCCAACTGATTTTTCACGCTCCAACTGGCTTTTCTGTAAGCTTAATCGTATTTGCGTTAGAATCTCCACCGAAAAAGATATGCTGAGGTTAATGATTTTACTTCCTCCGAAAAGTCGCTCATGCGACATCGGTGCATGGATATGAAGAAGGATACTAGAG
>JBJTJJ010000235.1:0-1840 GCA_046095445.1 Sediminibacterium sp. | reverse complement strand
GCAACAAAACGAGTGATGATATGATGGCTGCTTTTTTCATGGAGTTAGTTCGATACGCTCACTTTCAAAAAATGCTTACAATCCAAACCTTGCTTTTTGGGCGTTGAAGTTTTGGGTGATTTCTGCAGCGGTTAGTCCTTTGCCTTTATATATTTTTAAAGATGCTATATTCCCTTTAAAAGGATGATAGCCATCCCCACCCCTAAATCCAATGAATGCAGAAACATTGTTTTTTCCAATTGGTAAAGTTTGCGTTCCAGATGCTGTTTCTACACCATTAATATACAATTTAATGGTTGTTCCTGTTTTAGCTGCGGCTACATAAGACCATGTATTTATGGGTGGATAGCATGCAGGACAATCATGCAATACACTACCAAAAGTTAGCCCCGCTCCTTGAAATATCCCAAATTGGTCCCGCTCCCCAGAAATTCCTGTAGCATATATCTCTCTCCCACCAGAATTATAGGTTCCATCCCAATATATCCAGGCATCAATAGAAACATTACCTGTCCCAAAATCAAAGTCTGAACTTGCAGAACAAACTACATAGTCATTACTTCCATCCAACTCAATACTTCCACCATTACCGCTACTATAAGTTGGTCCATTGGTAAGCGTTCCGTTATTTCTGTTCCCACTAAGATCTGTCCAGGTTGCACCTGATTCTGGATAGGAGGAAGTAATTCCTGCATCGAGCCATAGTACGAGTCCATCGGTAACGATGCCGGAAGAAATGGTCCTCACGCCTCTTCCCCCGGCATTGGCTGCACGGTTGTTGTTACCATTGGCTGCTTGCGTTCTACCGGAACTGTTGGCAGCAATAGCAAGAGTATCATAAGATCCTCCCTTCCAGCCACTTCCCGAAGCTGCCGGCCAACCACTTACATCGGAGGCACCGCTTGTAGCGAGTGTTCCATTGCCATGCGTTGCTGAAAAAGTTCTGCCGTCGGAAGTGCCGATGGTTACTACTCTCTCCCAGAGATTACCACCGAGTTCCATATTGCCATAAAAACCTGCTCCACTGGTACTTCGAATGCTGGAGCTGGTAGCGAAGATGCCGTTTCTTACGGGTCCTGAGCTAAAGCTATTATTAAAAGCGATATTAGCACCTGCATTCGAAGCAATTTCATTGATAGCACCTCCATTGGTTAATCCGGTTGCTGCGGTTGCTGAAGTTGTTCCCCAGGGATATTCACTTGCAACAGGAGATTGATTTCCGCGACATGATTTTTCAAATTCGAGTTCGGTCATAGGCCTGAGCCCCGCCCAGTCGAGATAGGCGGTGAGATCATTCCAGGTGAGATAGTTACAGGCGATATGCTGTCCGTCATCTGCTTCGTTGTAATTGCCATCATCATCGAGATTACAGGCATAGACCGCAGGGACAGTAGAAGAAGTGCCGGGTGTTTGTATGTCGATGCCATTGCGATTGGCATTGGGATTGATGAGAGCCCCGGTGCCTGCAGCATTATTGGGAGCAGTAGCTGTACGGGCAGCTTGTTGGGTATAGGTAAGGGTATTGAGGAAGTCCACATATTGTTGCTGACTGATCTCGTATTTCATGGAGTAGAAGGCGTTGAAACCGGTAGGATAACCTGCAGCCAGTGTTGCGGTATTGGTTCCAGTGAGGTCTGTATAGTCATTATTATAAGCTGCGATGTTGGTAGGAGAGGAAGAACTGCTGTTGCCTTGTAGCGTAGGAACAGTTCCGGTGATGGTAAAAGTGGAGGCAGTGCCCGAGCTTGTTACATCATTGGCTCTTCTGAACTCTCCATTGCTTATGGCGCCACTTCCTGCCTGGAAACCGCCGGGAGGATTGTAGACCATTTCTATGGCG
>JBJTJJ010000234.1:0-9200 GCA_046095445.1 Sediminibacterium sp. | reverse complement strand
ATACAAGACCTAAGGCAGGTGATAAAGACGAAAAGAGAAAAAGAAAACGCATACCTGTTGATAAAAAGCCGGAGATCAATGATCCTGCTGCCAATCGCCAGGGAGGTGGTCAGCGTCAGGGCGGCGGCGGACAAGGTCAGCAGCGCGGTGGTGGTGGTAGAAGCAACGCTCGCCCTCAAACCCGTGAGGAAAAAGAAATAGATCAGAAAGCCATTCAGGAAAAAATACGCGAAACCCAGGCCAAATTGTCCGGCGGTGGCGGTCGCGGCAAGAGCCTGAAAGCCAAATACAGGAGAGCGAAAAGAGATGAGGCCGCTGAAGCCATGGGCGAAGCGGAAGAGAACAACAAATTGCAGGTAACAGAATTTGTTACCGTGAGTGAACTTGCTAACCTGATGGATGTAAGCTTCGCTGATGTGATTGCAAAATGTATGAACCTCGGTGTGATGGTATCCATCAACCAGCGCCTCGATGCAGAAGTAATAGAGTTGGTGGCAAGTGAATTTGGATTTGAGGTGGAATTTGTGGGACTGGAAGATGCGGAAGAAATGGATGAAGAGGAAGAAGAAGAAAATGAAGCGGCCCTCACCAGCCGTCCGCCCATTGTTACCATCATGGGTCACGTTGACCACGGTAAAACATCTCTCCTCGATTATATCCGTAGTGCGAATGTGGTAGCCGGTGAAGCCGGTGGTATCACCCAGCACATTGGTGCCTATGAGGTAACACTGCCCAATGGCAAAGCCATCACGTTCCTCGATACTCCCGGTCACGAGGCCTTTACTGCGATGCGTGCCCGCGGAGCGAAAGTTACCGACGTAGCCATCATAGTGGTGGCAGCCGACGATGCAGAGATGCCGCAAACAAGGGAAGCCATCAGCCACGCACAGGCAGCTAATGTTCCCATGATCTTTGCCATCAACAAGATTGATAAAGATGGCGCCAACCCACAAAAAATTTATGAGCAACTTTCCCAGATGAATATCCTGGTGGAAGCCTGGGGTGGTAAATACCAAAACCAGGAACTCTCTGCCAAGAGCGGACTCAGTGTAGATAAATTGCTGGAGAAAGTATTGCTGGAAGCAGAAGTGCTGGAGTTGAAGGCCAATCCTGAACGCGAAGCAACAGGAACCATCATCGAAGCATCACTCGATAAAGGTCGCGGATATGTGGCCACTATGCTTGTACAGAATGGTACCCTTAACCAGGGGGACCTCATTGTTTCCGGACAATATTATGGACGGGTGAAAGCCATGTTCAACGAACGCAACCAACGTATTCAAACTGCACCGCCTTCTACACCGGTGGTGATACTCGGATTAAGTGGTGCTCCGCAGGCGGGAGAAAAATTCCGCATGTACGAGGATGAAGCAGATGCCAAAGAAGTAGCTACCAAAAGAGCACAACTGCTGCGTGAACAAGGTCTCCGCGCCAGAAAACACATTACCCTCGATGAAATCGGACGCCGTCTGGCATTGGGTAACTTCAAAGAACTCAACATCATCATCAAAGGTGACGTGGATGGTTCTGTGGAAGCCCTCAGCGACTCACTGCAGAAACTTTCTACCGACGAAATCGCAGTGCGCGTGGTACACAAGGGTGTTGGACAAATATCCGAGAGTGATGTATTGCTCGCGGCAGCTTCCGATGCCATCATCATTGGCTTCAACGTGCGACCTTCCCTGCAGGCCAATAAATTATCACAGACAGAGGGTGTGGAAATCAAACTCTATTCCATCATCTATACCGCCATCGAAGAGATTAAGAGTGCGATGGAGGGAATGCTGGAACCCAAATACCAGGAGAAGATCACTGCCAATGTGGAAGTACGCGAAGTCTACAAGTTCGACAAAGCTACCGTTGCCGGTTGCTACGTACTGGAAGGCAAAATCGCCCGCAACAGCCGCATCCGCATCATCCGCGATGGTATTGTGGAATACCCCAAAGGTGAGGGACAAAGTGCTGAACTGGGAAGTCTGAAACGCTTCAAAGATGATGCGAAGGAAGTAAGCTCTAATATGGAATGTGGACTTACCATCAAAAACTACAATGACATCCGCGTGGGTGATATCGTGGAGGCCTTTGAGGAAGAAGAAGTAAAGAGAACCTTATAAGGAAATCAGGTTTAGGTTTTGTTAAAAGCCATCCCGCCCGCAGGGCGGCACAACGAATATTCTAACTTTGAGTGAATGGAGGTACGTATGAAAAAAATACTTTTTGCCGGCTGCCTGCTTTTGTCTTGTCTGCAAGTCGAAGCCCAATCTATGAAAGTGGTGGCTGATAAGATAATTGGACAAGTAGGGGATAAGATCATCCTCAAATCAGATATCGTCAATGCTATAGCAGATATGAGGCGCCAGGCACAGGGCCAGGAAGTACAACTGCCCACTGAATGTCAGGTGTTGGAGGGACAATTGATCAGGAAGGCATTGGTGTTGCAAGCACAAAAAGATTCACTTTCTGTAAGTGAAGAGGAAATAGAAGCAGCACTTGACAACCAGGTACGCATGTTCATACAATCGTATGGATCTAAAGAAGTGCTGGAGGAAATCGCCGGCAAAACTGTTTACCAAATCAAGGAAGATTTTAAAGAAGCTTTTCGGGAGAAAAAGCTGGCAGACCAGATGCAAAGTAAAATTGTTGATGGCATCAAGATCACTCCCACAGAAGTAAAGGCCTATTACTCTAAAATTCCAGTTGATAGTTTACCTTTTTATGAAAGTGAACTGGAAGTGAGTCAGATCGTGGTGTATCCCAAAGCCAACAAAGACGTGGAAGAATATGTTTCCCGTCAGATGTATGATTATAAGCGCCAGATAGAAATGGGCATAAAAAAAATTGAGCAGTTGGCCAAGCTCTTCAGTGAAGACCCGGGTGTAAAAGAAAATGGTGGACAGTATTTGCTGAACCGCAATGAGAAAAACTATGACCCTGCTTTTATGTCTGCGTCATTCCGGTTGAAAGAAGGACAAGTGTCACCCGTAGTAAAATCCAAATTCGGCTTACACATCATTCAGTTGATCAGCCGCTCGGGCGATGAAGCCATCGTTCGCCACATACTGCGAATACCTCCTGTAACAGATGATGAGGTGAAGGAAGCGATTGTAAAGTTAGACTCAGTTCGTCAGAAACTGGTGGACAAGCAAATTAGTTTTGGAGAGGCAGTTAGTAAATACAGTGATGATGAGAACAGTAAATTCAATGCCGGCTCTGCTGCCAGCAACCGCGATGGATCAACTTTCGTGAACATTGACCAGCTCGACAAAGATCTCATCAAACCCATTAGCGCCATGAAGCCGGGCGATTATTCCAAGCCACAGGTGTATGTTGATGAGCGGGGAAGAAAAGCAGTACGGTTGATCTTACTCAAAAACAGAACGCAGCCCCACCGCGAAAACCTTCGCGATGATTATAACCGTGTTTCCCAGCGTGCGCTGGAAGAAAAGAAAAATGCTGTGCTGGAAAAATGGTTCAAAGAGCACATTCCTACTTATTATGTACTCATCGACCGGGAATATGCCGGTTGTACTGGACTAGATGACTGGCGCCTGGCAGCAGAAAATGCTACCAAGGCCCGTAACTGATTCTTGTACAGTCGGGCGCACTCCCATTAAGCGGATTATCAAAGATTTATTGGCTTCATAATTTTGCTAATTAGATGTAGGTACATATATTAGCAATATGAAATTGGAACAGGCCACACAGACCAGCCGGTTTAGCAGTGAAAAACACAAGGCGGTTTTGAATATTTTATATACTGCCTGGCTCCTGAAGACAACCATCAGTCAGGAACTAAAGCCCTTTGGAATTTCCCACGAACAGTACAATGTATTGCGTATCCTAAAGGGAAGCGCCCCCGCTGCTATGCGGATAAAAGATATTGCCTGCAGGATGATCGAAAAAAATTCTAATATTCCCCGCATCATCGATAAACTGGAACAGAAAAAACTGGTTAAAAGGCTGGTGTCTCCAGAAGACAACCGCGAAACATTGATCCGACTCACTTCGGCAGGTACCGGTTTGCTGGAAGCCAGCACCAAAATGGTTCAGCCCAATACCATTCGTTCACTTAAACTCAGCGAAAAGGAATCGCTCTACCTGAATCGGTTACTCGATGGAATAACCGACACTGATAATTAATTTTTTTTGACCAATAGATGTAGGTACATGGAAAATGCAATCAAAGAACCGGTTCTTCACCTCGCACCCACACGTGGATATGCCGAATGGAGTTGGTTGAAAAGTCATCATAGCTTCAGCTTTGGTCAGTATTTTGACCCCGAGCGCATTCAATTCGGGGCGCTGCGCGTGCTCAATGACGATTGGGTAGCAGCAGGTGCGGGTTTTGGCGCACATCCCCATGCCAACATGGAGATTGTTACCATTCCTTTGTCCGGAGACCTACACCACCGCGACAGCACCGGCAGAGATGCTATCATCCGTTCAACTGATGTTCAGATCATGAGTGCTGGTTCCGGTATCACCCATAGTGAGGTCAATGCAAGTCAAACCGACCCGGTTGCCTTCCTGCAAATTTGGGTACTGCCGGAAAAAGAGAACATCGAACCCAGGTACCAGCAAATGGCCGTCAAGCGGAAGTTGCGCGATCAATGGATTCCTTTGGTGGCACCCGATGACCAGCGCGCACTCTTCATCAACCAACAGTGCTGGATGACCATGCGCAATGCCACTGCCGGTATCAATGCCACCTATTCCGTCAGAAAGCCACAACATGGTGTATATGTATTCGTCATCAGCGGCACGGTCTTCATCAACGGACAACTATTGGGTGAGCGCGATGCTGCCGGCTGGAAATCTGCCCAGCAACTTACCATTCAGGCGAGCAAGGATGCCTGTATTTTATGTATTGAAGTACCGGTATAACAGAGCACATGTCAAGACACAGAACCGTTCGAAAAATATTGTATGGGCAGCCATTTGATATGGGGGGAATGCCCATTCGTCAGCCCTTCCCCGCCCGCGGGGTTGAGCAGATAGATCCATTCCTGCTCTTACACCATGCGCGTTTGCAATTGCCGCCGGGAAAAGACATGCACGATGAAGGGGTAGGTCCACATCCGCACCGCGGCTTCTCCCCCGTAACCTTTTTATTTGAAGGCGGCATTCATCACCGCGACAGTGCCGGTAACAGTCAGGTGGTATATGCCGAAGGTGTACAATGGATGAATGCAGGCAGCGGATTGGTTCACAGTGAAAGACCCCCGGCTGAATGGCAGGAAAATGGTGGCACGCAGGAACTGATACAACTCTGGATCAACACCCCTGCCCGCCACAAAATGGAGCCGCCGACTTATTTCCCGATACCCGCAGACAATATGCCCCTGCTGATTAGTGACGATGCCGGTACGCGCATCCGATTGGTATGTGGAGTAATGAACGGCAAAACAGGTCCTGTACAGCCACTCTCTCCCATCACCGCCTGTATGGTGCAGATGCAAGCAGGAGCAAGTTACTTCTTCCCTCTTCCAGACAAACAGGAAGCGTTTATTTATCTGCTCTATGGAGAGTTGCGTTCTGCCTGTTCACCCGAAGTTCCGCTGCCGGCTCACCATGCAGTATGGTTCAACCTGCCGGGGGATGGAATAGATATCAAAGCCATACAGGATACCCGCCTGCTCTTGGTAGCAGGTGAGCCATTGCATGAACCCGTAGCTGCCCGCGGACCTTTTGTGATGAATACACAGGAAGAATTGTACCAGGCATTTGCCGATTACCAACAAGGAAAAATGGGAACACTCGAAGAATGAAAAAGATGAACACCGGCGATACCATTGCCACCGCGAACTTTAGCATAGACACCGCCCACAGTGATATTTCTTTCTCTGTACGTCACCTGATGATCACTCAGATCAAAGGATTTTTTGCACGCTTTAGCGGAAGTATGGTGAGCAATGCTCCCGACTTCTCTGATGCCCTCATACATGTAGACATTGAGGCTGCCAGTATTCAGACCAACCATCCTGAGAGAGACCAGCACCTGAGGGGAGAAGATTTTTTCTCGGTAGATCTCTATCCCCTTATCCATTTTCAATCTTCAACTCTGATTCATGTTACGGCATCCAATTATTTATTAAATGGATACCTCACTTTGCGCGGCATCCGGGAGCCCATACAGTTGCAGGCTCGTTTCCACGGCAAATCGGTGGACCAGCAAGGGGAGGTTAAGTATGGATTTGAACTGACCGGACAAATCAGCCGAAAGGACTTTGGTTTGTTTTGGGATGACCTGACCAGTGCCGGAGGAATAATAGTGGATGATATCATTCAGCTGCACATGAATATACAGTTGATCAGGAATTAATTCTTCCCACTTTTTCTGAACATCGTAGCCCGCCCGTTGTTATAGGTAAGTATGAATATTGAAATTATCGCGGGTAGTCCCCGCCGCGAAAGTGTTTCTTTTCGTGTGGCTCTCCACTTACAGCAGCAACTCACACAAAGCACCAACCATTCTGTTAACATCATTGATGTGCGGGACTGGCAGTTTCCGCTTTTACAGGAAGTAATTGATTCTCCCGAGACAGCACCGGAGCATTTGGCGCCACTGGCGCGGCGGATGTTTGCAGCCGATGCCTTCATCCTGGTAACACCGGAATACAATGGCACCTATACAGCGGCCCTCAAAAACCTGCTCGATCATTTTCCCAAGCAAAGCCACAAGGCGTTTGGCGTGGTAACGGCCTCTCCGGGGGCGATGGGTGGCATGCGCAGTAGCCAGCAACTATTGCTACTGGTGCCGGCTCTATTTGGCGTTGCTTGTCCGAACATGCTCATTGTACCCGGCGTTGAGAAGAAATTTGATGCCGAAGGACAGTTGATTGACCCCGGCTTTGCCAAATCGGTAGACACCTTCCTTCGGGAGTGGCGTTGGCTGGCCGAGGCACTGTATGCAACGAAAGCACGATAATCATAGGCGGTACCGACCTAAGTTTGTAACTTCGCCCCGTCATTCCAGACCCAGCACATGAGCGATGCCATCAAACACGAATGTGGATTAGCCTACATTCGGCTCAGAAAACCTTTCTCTTATTACCTGCAAAAGCACGGGTCGGTGATGTACGGACTCAGCAAGCTGTACCTGCTCATGGAGAAGCAGCACAACAGGGGACAGGATGGTGCCGGACTGGCAGTGGTTAAATTAGATACCCAGCCGGGGAGTCCTTTTTTGCACCGCATGCGCAGCAATGCCCAACAGCCGATAGCAGATTTGTTTTTCAACATTGGACAACAGATAGCAGAGCTTGAAAAATATCAGTCCGATATCAAATCGCATCCCGGACTCATGAAGGGGCACCTGCCCTTTCTGGGAGAGTTGTTATTGGGGCACCTGCGTTATGGCACCCAGGGCAAGAACAATGTAGAGTACTGTCATCCTTTTATCAAGCGTGATCTTGTGCCGGGCAAGAACCTGGCCCTGGCGGGGAATTTCAATTTAGTGAATACGGAGGAGTTGTTTGACAGGGTTAATATTCATCCCGGAGATTTCCAGCAGCAGAGTGATCTCGCTGCCATGTTGGAAGTGCTGCATCATTTTCTGGTACAGGATGAGGAGGAGCATCCCAATGCAGCCGATTTAGGTAAGGTATTGCGCAAGGCCACGCCGCTTTTTGATGGGGGTTTTACAATTGGAGGTTTGTTGGGGAATGGCCACAGTTTTGTGATGCGCGATGCACATGGCATCAGACCGGCGTATTATTATATCAATGATGAAGTGATTGTGGCTGCCAGTGAGCGGGCTGCGATACGCACGACTTTCAATGTAGGGGAAAATGAAGTGCTGGAGTTGATGCCGGGCATGGCGCTGCTGGTAGATGATGCCGGCAATTATAGTTGTGAACAGATTTTGCCGCCCAAGGAAAGAAGGGCTTGTAGTTTTGAGCGCATTTATTTTTCCCGGGGCAGTGATGAAAAAATTTACCGGGAACGGATTGCTCTAGGGCATCATCTGAGTAAAACGGTATTGGAGAGCATACAATACGATTTAAAGAATACTATTTTCAGTTACATACCCAACACGGCGGAAGTTGCTTTTTATGGTTTGGTGAAGGGAATGGAGGAATACCTGAACAAGATCAAGGTTGAGCGCATATTAAGTTGGGGAAATGATTATACGCCGGAGCGGCTGGAAGAGATGGTTAACCGAAAGATCCGGCAGGAGAAGATTGCCATCAAGGACGTGAAGCTACGAACGTTCATTACGGAAGACAGCAACCGCAATGAGATGGTGCAGCATGTCTATGATGTGACCTATGGAACAGTGCGCAAGCATGAAGACACCTTGGTGGTGATCGATGACAGTATTGTGCGGGGTACGACTTTGCGGGAGAGCATTGTGCGCATGTTGCTGCGTTTGGAGCCGAAGAAGATCATTGTTGTTTCTTCAGCGCCGCAGATTAGGTATCCGGATTGTTACGGTATTGACATGAGTAAGTTAGGAGATTTCATTGCATTTCGTGCGGCGGTGGCTTTGTTGAAAGACAGGGGTAATGGGCATTTGATGCAGGAGATTGCCGCTCGCATCCGCGAGTTGGAGGAAAAGAATTTGTTGCATACGGAGAATGTGGTGCGCCAGTTGTATAAGCCATTTACGACGGAAGAGATATCTGATAAGATTGCAGAGTTGATAACACCTGTGGGCACTACGATACCGATACAGGTGATCTATCAGACCATTGAAGATTTACATGATAGTTGTCCGACCAATACGGGTGACTGGTATTTTACAGGTAATTATCCCACGCCCGGTGGCAATCGGGTGGTGAACAAGGCCGTCCTCAATTATCTCGAGGGGAAGAATGTAAGGGGGTATTAATAACACTGACATACACCTTTGGCGTTTCGTCAGTGTATCGTCTATTATAAATTGACAGCAATTATTGTGGTGGGAAATCAAGTATTTGACTACTTCTTTTCGTGGCTGGTTATTTATGGTGTCGGGGGTGTCTTATGGGGCCATTTCCCTTCCGGAGGGTAATTATTGCATACCCCTTTATTGAGAATCAATGTTTTAAGTCCTTTTTTGGGGTAGGCGATTACGGTTTTCCACAATTGTCTGGTATTGTTGTTTTGTTGATATTTGGCGTTGCTTTTGTCTGTTAGGGTTCAACTGAAACAGGCGGGAGTCATCAAATACCAAAACCAACTAGAAAATGAAACATTTATTCGGACGTATTGACAGC
>JBJTJJ010000233.1:0-1646 GCA_046095445.1 Sediminibacterium sp. | reverse complement strand
GAACACCAATTAATAGATGTCCGTACACCACTAAATGATGCGCATGACCATAGCCCTTGTACAAACGCAGATTCACCTGTTCCGGTTCCTGTATCTTTGCCATAAGGATTGCTGGTTCAATTTACTCATTATTCGATTCCCCGTCAACAATCTATCCTCATGCATCCGCAAAAGTTTCTTTTCATCATCAATCCCAATGCGGGTGCAAGAACTGCCGGCTGGATTCAGTTGATAGAGGAATTTTTTAAGGGGATGCCAATATCGCCGGAATTTTGGTTGATTTCTTCTTATACAAAATCTGAGCAGGTCAGCCAAATCATCGAACATTCTTCCCCGGATAAAGTAGTGGCTGTTGGGGGCGATGGCACCATTAAACTGATAGCAACGGCTCTGTTGAACAAGAAAATTCCACTGGGAATTTTACCGGCGGGGTCAGCTAACGGACTTGCCTATGAGTTAGGAATCCCTGAAAGTCCGACACCTGCGTTGCAAGTTTTGTTGGATGGGAAGGCGCGCGCTATTCATGCCCTATCTATACAGCAGGAAATCTGTTTGCATCTCTCCGATCTTGGACTTAATGCCTGGGCGATGAAACGATTCAATAAAGGAGGGAAGAGAGGGATGTGGGGGTATGCGTTGGCTTCCATTCAGGCTTTGTATTATGCGAGAACTTTCCGGATTTCATTGACCATTGATGATAACAACCGGAGAGAAAAAGCAACGATGGTGGTTTTAGCCAATGGTACTTCTTACAGAACCGGTGCAGTGATTAACCCGGAAGGGTCTCTATTCGATGATCATTTCGAGGTAGTAGTGATGAAACAGATATCCATTATTGAAACTTTGAAGATGCTTTTCCGGAGTCGTTCTTTTGATCCGGAAAAACTGGTGATTTATCGGGCCAAAAAGGTTCAGATACAATGCCGCAAACGTGTTCCTTTTCAGATAGATGGGGAATTTAGAGGGAAGGTGCGGTACGTGGAAGCAGAGATTTTACCGCAAGCTATTCAGGTATGGGTGCCCGCGTGAAGGGTATTTGAGTAGACGGGTAATTATTTAGAAACTATTTGCCTATGCAGAATTTGGAAAAGATATACTCCAATTGCTCATCATGCGCAATGGTGCCGGTAATGCTGCCTAAATGATGCAGGCAACTGCGGATATCCAGGGCCAGCAAATCTCCAGGAATTCCGTTTTGTAAACCCTGGGCTACTTCCTGCAGTGCCTGTTGCAATTGTCGCAGTGCTTCCACATGTCGTTCATTGGTAACAATAGTGGCTTCACCCAAGAGATCGCCTTCCACCGTACGCAAAAAGATCGCATCCTTCAAAGCAACCAAGCCCTGCTTGTCCTTGGCAGACAGATGCAAAACATTGTCGCCACGTGGCAATTCAGATGCTTGCTCGGTTGTAAGTACATCGATCTTGTTGAGAACAATTAGAAAAGGCAGTTTTTCTTTTTCCAACTCCGATATAGCTTCGTCTATCTTTTCTTTCGTAAGACCCTGTACATCCATCAGGTACACCACCAACTGCGCTGTGCGCATTTTTTCCAGGCTCTTCTCTACACCCATCTGTTCAATTACATCCTCCGTGTTGAAACGAATACCTGCCGTATCTATCAACCGGAATAGAATACCCCTGATG
>JBJTJJ010000232.1:0-7288 GCA_046095445.1 Sediminibacterium sp. | reverse complement strand
AAGCACGTGAGACGTCATCACCCATGGCACTCTATCTGGAACCCTCGTCCTGGTTCCTGTGTTCATGCTCACGGCAATGAAGCGCAGCACTACCAATAGCATTAACAGTAATCGTGTAGTCGTTGGTACCGGGATTTGCATATTTATACGTCAGGCTACCTCCGGGAACAACACGGCTAATGCCGTCACCAAAATCAATATTATAAGTGAGCGCTCCTTTCGAGGTAACGGTAATAGTGACATTGCCTGTTCCATTACCATTGGGATTGGATCCATCAACACCTGCAATGGTTGTTGCAAGAGCAAGGTTGGTGGGAGCTGTTAGTTCGCCAAAGGAATAAGAAGTCTTCTTGCACGAACTGAATGACAGGAGTAATACTGCCAATATCGTTGATAGAAAATTTATATTTCGCATAACATAGATTTAAAATAATTATTGAAGACGAATATCATCAACTAAGAATGTAAAATTGGAGGAGCCATCACCTGGTGTACCTAAATCGAATATCAATACAATCCGGTCATAAGAGTTGGCTGTTGTGATAGCAGAATAATCAAAAGTGATTTCGGTCCACGCATTGGCAGTATTGATAGTAACCTCGCGCTCAAAATTAATGCCCGGGTTAGATGAGTTTTCTACTTTCAACAACACTTTAGCCCCCACCCTCGGAGAGAATACTTTCATTTTGAATGTCTTGGATAAGGAAAAAGGAATCGGTTCACTAAGAGTCAGGAAACTACCCCCCCAAGGTTGCCCGGCATTTTTCACCATTTTTGCCACCTTGGCGCTGGTATTGATTCCACCAGGCTGAGGATTGTTGATTATGGTCATATTTCCTCCGTCAAAATTGAACCAATCATACGTCACAGGATGTTCAAAATTGAGGGGGATTGCGACCGGAAAAGAATTAGTGAGCCGAAGATCGTCAAAATAGAATGTAAAATTGGAAGATCCATCACCTGGGGTACCCAAATCAAAGATCAATACAATCCGATCATAAGAGTTGGCAGTATTAATACCTGAGAAGTCAAATACCAGATCTTCCCAGTTATTGGCCATTGAAACAACTGTTTCCTTTTCAAAATTCAAACCGGGATTAGTTGAGTTCTCCACTTTCAATAACACTTTGGCTCCAGCTCGTGGTGAATATACTTTCATACGGAACACCTTATTGGTCGAAAAATTGATTGGACCCGAAAGTGTAAGAAAACTTCCACCCCAAGGTTGACCGGAATTTTTAACCATCTTAGCTACCCGAGCGCTCGTATTAATACCGGAGGAAACAGGATTGTTTTGGATGGTTACCTGACCACCATCAAAATTGAACCAATCATAGTTTGTGGTTGTTGATTCAAACGATAAAGGAAGGCTTAATGGTGGTGCGGGCAAGCTGTTAACCAATTCGAAATCATCCATTAGAAAAGTAAAATTAGCAGAGCCATCGCCCGGTGTACCCAGCTCCCAAATCACTACAATTCGATTATATGAATTTGCGGTATTGATGGTGCTATAATCGAAATAAAGGTATTCCCATCCATTGGCAATAGTAGTAACTGCTTCCTTTTCAAAATTCATAGCCGGGTTAGCAGCATTTTCCACTTTCAGTAACATTTTTGCACCTACACGTGGAGAAAAAACTTTCACCCGGAATATTTTGTTGGCACTAAAATCAATGTTACTACTTAAAGTAATAAAGCTGCCTCCCCAGGGTTGACCGGCCTCTTTAACCATCCTGGCTACCTTTGTGCTTGTATTGAGTCCGGAAGAATTGGGATTGTTGATAATTGTAGTATTTCCTCCATCAAAGTTGAACCAGCTATAATTAATGGTAGGGGACTGAAAAGTCAACGGGAGTAAAATTGGGTCAACGATAGTAACAGGGACTATTTTTTCGGTGGTTGCTGCTCCGCCGCTTAATGCAACTACTTTTACATTGTAAGTACCCGTAGCAGTGTAGGTGCGTGAAACAGTCTGACCCTCTAAAAAGCTCACTGGAACTTCATTGGGCACATTGCCAAAAAACACTTTGAAATTTGTTTCGTACTGAGCAGTTGCTGATACATTTACTTTATAGTTGTTGGCAGGGTCAATGGCAACATTTACTTGTAAGTTCTCAGGTGCTCTGAATGTTACTGTCAATTGCTGGTTGAGCTCTTTGCTTTTCCCATTGACACCATAAGCAATTACTTTTACTGTATAAACACCCTCCGGATAAATATGAGTTGTATTTTTTCCGGCTGCTACCTTTACAGCAATTGTAGCACCATGACCATAGAATACATCATAGGAGACTGCTCCTCTACCATTGGGGGTGATAGTAACCAGACCTGAATTATCCTGAGTTATTTCAAATAGAACCGACAGCGAGTCCGGACCATTAGAATTGGTTACAAAGGAAGTATCATCAAACACCTCTTTTTTACATCCCAAAAATGATGCGATGAGAAGGCTGCATAGAATTATCTTTTTCATATAGCGCGAAGTATTAATTGTTAAATATTAATAACCGTTGTTTTGTGAAAGACCGGAGATGTCGATCTCGATTTGCGGTATGGGGAATACTTCATGCTTCCCCGTTACAAATCCAGTTATCCTTGCAGCTGCTTGTCCGGTTCTAACTAAATCAAAAAAACGATCTCCTTCCATTGCGAATTCCAGGCGACGCTCATCCCAAATGGCTTGCCGAAGGGTTGTTCCGGATGCGGTGATATTGTGTAGATTATCATTAAATGCACGGGCCCTAATCTGATTAAGATATCCCTGTGCCTTGGCATCATTGGGTGTTGTAGAACGGTTGTATGCCTCGGCAGCCATCAATAAAACATCAGCATATCTGATTACTCTGTGATTGTTTTGATAATTAAGTTCAATTTGACCGGAGGACTGCCCTTTGCGCGGATGATATTTTTGATTATACATTCCTGTATTTTTATAGGGCGCTACCTGGTAGGTAATCCCGAAACCTGGATTAGCATTTTTATACGCTTCAATATCAAGAATGGCAACTGCCTTTCTGCGATCTCCTGTCTCAAAAGCATTGGCCAGCGAAACTGTAGGCAAATCAAAGCTCCAGCCCGGTGCATAAGGCATTGCTCCTCCTCCACTCAGTGCACGAACTCCTACCATTTGCACTGCAAAATTTCCTTGCCCCCGAGTTGGTCCAGCCCAATTGTAGTAGGGTGAATTGTTGGAATATTGGATTTCAAATACTGATTCGGATCCATTTTCACCGGCTGTCAAAAATTGTGACCCATAATCAGCAACCAATGAAAAGGCGTTCGAAGTAATTACAGATTCCAATACCTGAGCAGCATTATCGAATTTATTTTGGTACAGATACACTTTTCCTAAAAGGGCTTGCGCTGCATGTTTTGTAATACGTCCTTTTTGTACCTGAACTGCCGGAAGTACAGCAATGGCGGCTGTAAGATCACGTTCAATTTGTGCATAAACATCAGCTTTGGGCGAGCGTTTCAGAGAACGAGATTCAGTCAAACTGAGTCTTTTCTCAAAAAACAGCGGTACATCGCCGAAAAAACGAACGAGATGAAAATAGTAATATGCCCGCAGAAAATAAACCTCACCATATAAGGCCTCTTTACCGGCAAATGATATCGCCTGACCAGCCGGGTTAGCAAGTTTATACTGGTGCATATAATTGGCCCTGTTGATTCCTTCGTATGCAGATTGCCACAATTCTGTTAGAATGTTATTGACAGATGTATGGGAGAAATCATCTATTTGCTGAAGTGCAAGAACATCTGATGCATTCTCTCCTCCGCTAGCTGCGTCATTACTGGCAATATCTCCAATCAAAGGTGCCTGACTTAACCACTGCATGGGAGTATATACACTAACTGCCATTGTGCGATAATCAGCCTCGGAACTCAGATAATTGGCTTCAGTTATTCTAAAATCTTCTTTTGGATCGTAATCAATCCATTTTGTACAGCCGCTTACCAATACTAGTAACATACCGGCTGAAAAAAGGTGTAAAATTGACTTTCTCATATTCAATGCTTGAGTAGTGTTTAAAGTTTAATATCCAGTCCAATGGAAATCGTTCGGGCTTGAGGATATGCGCCTCTGTCAACGCCTGTATCCAGAATTCCACCCGCTATTTCGGGATCAAATCCACTGTATTTGGTAAGAGTGAAAAGGTTACGAGCCTGAACATAGGCACGCATACTGCTGAATAGTCGTTTACGATCTGCCGAAGGGAATGTATATCCTAATTGAAGATTCTTCAGTCGTATGAATGACCCATCTTCTACATAACGACTAGAGACCCGAATATTACTGTTGGCGTCTGTAAAACTATACCTTGGATTGCGTGGATCATTGGTACTACCCTCACCTGTCCAGCGAGCTAAAACCCCGCGATACTTATTGGTGAAGTTTCCGTTCCGTTCCCAGGCACTATAAACATCATTTCCAACAGAGGCATAGGTAAATGCAGTCAGATCAATATTTCCATAAGTTATGTTTAGATTCCAACCAATTGTAAAGTCAGGGAAGGGATCGCCAATTTTAGTTTTGTCATCAGCATTGATGATCCGGTTACCATCAATATCGGCAAAACGAATATCGCCGGGAACTGCGCCGGGTTGAGCAGGAGCTCCGGCGATTTCGGCAGCATTTTGAAATATTCCAATGGCCTGGTGCCCATAAAAATATCCGGGTGTTTGTCCTTTCTCAAAAACAGTAACATTTTGATTTTGTCCATTGAAATAGTATCCGCCGAAAATTTTAGCAGTACCATCACTATTGGTAGCAGTTACCAAATTTTTGGCTGCAGTAAATGTTGCAGAAGTATTGAACTGAAGCTTTTTTCCAATTCGGTCATTATACCCGAGAGTTATTTCATAACCCGTTGTTTTTGTAGAGCCAATGTTAGCTGTAGGTATTGGAACTGTTCCCAGATAAAGTGATGCGGAAGGAGTGAAAAGCAATCCATCCACTTCACGGGAGAACCAGTCAAATGCGACAGATAGTTTCTTCTTGAAAAAAAGACCATCAAAACCAATGTTGGCCTGAATTTGTTTCTCCCAACGTAAGGCGTTATTGGCAGCAGAGCCCACCGTTGAACCCGGATAGAAAACATCCCCAAAAGTATATCCATTGCTATTAGCAGTTGGACCGTAGCTGGGGCCACCAACCACAATTCCTACATATTGTGGATTGACATTTTCGTTACCCACGGTTCCATAACTCGCTCTTAACTTGAGCAGGTCAATCCAATTTGATTGGAAAAATTTTTCTTTGCTGATAACCCAACCGGCAGAACCAGATAGAAAATTAGCATTTTTGTTATCGGTACCAAAAGCAAAAGATCCATCCCGACGAAGGGTCAAAGAGGCGAGATATTTCTCCTGAAAATCATAGTTGACTCTTAGGAACTTGGATAAATTTCTGCGGAAGTACTGATAGTAGTAACCAGCCAGCGCATTGGTGTTGGTTGATGTATTTACACCGGTAGCAGCAGTAAAATCTGCAAATTCCCAACTATTGAATGGAACATCTTGCCTGGTTGCTCCGGCTGCATTACCTGAAACTTTTGCCAGCGAGAAGCCCAATACAGTTTCGAAATGATGTTTTTCCTTCCAATTGAAATCATAATTGGCAAAAGATTCCCAGGTGTAATTAAAGTTGCTCGTTTTCTCATGCGCAACATTATTGAACCTTCCCGGAACCGTGGAGCCGTCAGCATTCAAGGAATTATCAACATTGTTAAGTCCATAAAATACAAGCGGGGTAAAATTCTTGGCATTACCATCATATTTGGTATATCCAAACCTGGAAGTAAGAAGTAACCCTTTGCTAAGTCTATATTGCAGTTCTGCCTTGCCGTAGAGTTTGGATCCCTCATTTTTATTATACGTGTTCTCTAATTTCGTAAGGGGATTAAAAATTTCGGAAAATATACGCGTACTGAATCCATATTGACCTATAGTATTGGGAACATTATTCAAAACAGGAACAGTAGGATCAAAATTCAAGGCAGACCCTAAAACGGAATTAAAAGAATTCTCCTGAATACCTCTTCCATTTAAAATAACTGCAGTGGTATTTAAGATAAGGCGAAGGCGATCCGTTAGTGCAATATTTAGATTAGCAGTCAGGTTACCACGGCTAAAGATGGACTTATCATCGCCTCCAACAATTCCTCCCTGGCTTAGAAAACCACCTGAAAGGAAATAAGTTACCTGATCTGATCCACCGCGAGCGGAAATATTGTGCGTTTGAAGGGTTGCCTGGCGAAATACCTGGTCCTGCCAATTGGTACCTACTCCAAGTCCACTTAGGTTGGTGAAAATTGGTGACCCCCCTGCCACTGTACTTCCTTCATTAATCATTGCAGCATATTCAGTAGCATTCAGTACTCCTACCATATTGGTCACATCCTGCATTCCATAATTGCTGCTTACAGCAAATTCAGCCTTACCCTTTTTACCCGAACGGGTGGTTACCACTATCACACCATTTCCTCCTTTAACCCCAAAAATGGCGGAGGCAGCAGCATCTTTAAGCACGTTGATTGACTCTATTTCTGCAGCGTTGATAGCATTTAAATCCGTCAGCGTCTGCGGAACACCGTCAATAATTACGACCGGATCAGTCCCAGAATAGGAGGGGATACCTCTGATCAATACAGTGGGTTTTGCGCCCGGAGATCCGCTTTGGATCACATTAACGCCTGCTGCACGTCCCTGAAGTGCTTCTTCCGTTCTAACAGGGCGTAACTTTTCAATGTCAGCCCCCTTAACGGTAGAAATTGCGCCTGATACTTTAGTTATTTTTTGTGTACCATACCCCACCACTACTACATCTGAAAGCGTAGTTGAACCGGAGGAAAGTTCAATTAGCATGTTGAGGCCGGTTGCCTTCACTTCAGCTGTTGACATTCCGACATAACTAACGACCAATAAAGATCCTGAAGGAACATTGGCCAGAGAAAAGCGACCGTTGGCGTCGGTCAAGGTCTTACCTGTGCCTCCCTTTATGGCAACAAGCGCTCCGGCTAGGGACTCTGAACTGGTATTGTTCACTACCCTTCCGGTAACTGTGATCATTTGGGCCGATAATCGGCCGAAAATAACCAGTAATAAAATAAGCAATAGATTCTTTCTTTTCATACGGCAGAGATTTTGCAATTAGGTTAATTTAAACCTGCACAATGTTAAATGAACGTATCAGCCGAATAAAAAAACAGACTCCAACAATACTACATCATAAAATATAATCAATTGAATATCAATAATTATATACTACATCACTACTACATCA